>JBMFUH010001219.1:0-1033 GCA_049966735.1 Isosphaeraceae bacterium | reverse complement strand
TCTGTTTCCCTCAACATCGGCCCTGGGGAGGGCTACCACCAGCGTCGGCTCGTCGGATAGAACGTTCTTGGTTTTCGCTCCGAAACATCAACTGACGCCAATTCCCCCCGTCAGGTTCCACCCAATCTCCCCTTTCATCAGGAATCGAGGAACACAGCCGGCGTCACTCCGAAGTATTTCGACAGGGCCTCGATGTGTTCTCGGGTGAGGTTCCTCTTGCCGCCCTGGACCAGGGACAGGACCGTCTTGCTGATCCCGGTGCCGCGCACAATGTCGGCCTGCTGGACGCCTTTGTCCTCCATGAGGCAGCGCAGCATCGCGCCGTCGCTGACGTGAGGCATCTCCACATACTCGTCCTCGTACTTCTCCACCAAATCCCCCAGAACGTCCAGGTAGTCGGACTCGGCCGGGGAAAGATCGTCGCGTTCGGTCAGTTCATCGATGATCGCGGAGGCAACGTCGAGCTCGGCGTCCGTGCGAATCGGCCGCAAAGAAAATCGCCCGATCAGCGCCAGGTAAGCTGGATCGATATTGCCGGTGGCTACACTCTTGGTTTTCGTGCTGGCGGAGAGGCGTCCCTGTTGACGGCCTGTTGACTTCTTACCACCGGGTCCGGCCTTGCTGGTTGACTTCGTCCTCGTGGCCATCGCGTCACCTCTTTCTCGTGCCCCCAGCTCAGTCTTTCTTCCACTTGACTTGGTCATATTCGCCATGAGTCAGAACGACTCGAATGTAGACCTTGAATCGGTTGTAATGGATGACCGTGATGAGCCGATACTCGTTCTTCCTGATGTTAAAGACAGTGAACTTTCCCACGGGGTCGGCATGAGGGAAGTCGACCCGCGCTTCGTGGATGTCATGCCACCGAGCTTTCTTGGCGACTCGATACCAGCGCATCAGCGAGACAACGGCGTCCGGGTATTTCGCCCCCGCAAAGACCAGACGCTTCTTCGAGATCACGTGCACCAAGAGAGTCCTAGAGCACCCAACTCCTTCACCAGTGTAGTTTTCAGTGTGAAAACAGACAAGATGC
>JBMFUH010001218.1:0-1050 GCA_049966735.1 Isosphaeraceae bacterium | reverse complement strand
TTCTGGTTCGTCCGTGGACTGCCGGGGCGCTCATCGATCGAGCCGCAACTGGCATCTGGCGTCCTCCGCACGCGCGATCCGGTATTTCCCCCTCTGATCACTATGCGCTCTGATTTTGGATCAGGACACGGAATTTTCCGGTCTGTCAGCCGATCTCCAAGCAGCATCGAGGCTTACAAAAAAGAGCCGACTCTCATTTCGCGCATTTCGCGGCATTCTCGGCACGCGACTCGGGACGAGAATGCAGCGTCTAACCATGTTGTGGCAAGGTCGCGGACGGGGTATCCTGTCCGACCAGGACGAACCAGAATATCCGCGCTCCAGCGGAAGGGTGCCGGACGTGGCCATCATGCACGTGACCGCGCTCGAAGACCTCCGCGCCGGCCGCGTATTGATCTGGAATTCGCGGCTTCGAGCCGCTTGCCGTCTTATCCCTGCTGCGCCCTGGGGCGCTTGGCGGGGATGGACCGCAGAATCTCGGCGAGGTTGGCCAGCGACGGCCAGCGGTCTTCGCGTTTGCGGGCGATCAGCTTGCGGAGCACAGCGCAGAGCTCGTCGGAGAGCTTGGGTTTGACCTGGGCGGGATCGACGGGCTCGGTGTTGATGCGCTGGAGCATCGAGGCCGTCGAGGTTGAGCCGGGGTAGGGGAGCCGGTCGGTGAGCAGTTCGTACGCCACGACGCCGAAGCTGAAGACGTCGATCCGCTCGTCGATCGGTTCCCGGCGGATCAGCTCCGGGGCCATGTACTGCAACGTGCCCGTGCGATTGCCGGGGCCGCGGAAGGCCGCCGTGTTGGGCACGGCTAGACCGAAATCGATCACCTTGACCTGCTGTTCACGATTGAGCAAGAAGTTGCGCGGATTGATATCGTGATGAATGAAACCGGCCGCATGGACGGCGGCGATGCCCTCGGCCGCCTGGGCCAGCCACTCGACCTTCTGGGCGGTGCGCCCTTGCTTCGTGTCGATCAGATACTGAAAGCTGAAGCCGTCGATGAACTCCATGATCAGGTAGTGCTCGCCGCCGGTCGTCTCGCCATATTCGAGCGTG
>JBMFUH010001217.1:0-1103 GCA_049966735.1 Isosphaeraceae bacterium | reverse complement strand
GGCCCTGGCCGCGTGATTTTGATTTCTGAGGAGCCAATGATGAACAGAGCGATGTCGTGGCCGATCACATTTTGCCTCTTGATGGCTGGCGCGGGGTTCGCCCGGGCACAGGATGCTCCCGCGCCGGCTTCGGGAACGACCCCGGTGAGCGAGATTCCCCTCTACCCCGGTCCTGCGCCGGGCTCGGAATCGTGGGACTGGAAGGAGCGGTCGGTCACGACTCCGAATGGGCTCCCCATGGTGCAGGACGTCGTGCACCCGGTGCTCTTGCACTACCCGGCCGAGCGGAGCAAGGCTGTGGGAACCGCGATGATCATTGCGCCCGGCGGCGGCTTCCGGACCTTGATGATGAGCTACGAGGGAGTGGACATCGCCCGGCGGCTCAATGCGATGGGAGTCGACGCCTTCGTGCTGAAATACCGGCTGCTTTACACGGGGCCGGGCGCCGCACGCGGGGCAGCACGAAAGGCGGCTACTCCAAAGGAACGGCCGCGACGGTTCACCGTGACCGGCTCGTACAAGGCTCAGGAAGGACAGGATCTGATCGAGCTGGCGGCCGACGATGGACGTCAGGCCGTGCGGCTTGTCCGCGAGCGGGCGGGCGAGTTCGGGATCCTGCCTGGCCGGGTGGGCATGATCGGCTTCTCGGCGGGCGGCGTCGTCACCTCCGAGGCCCTCTTTGGTCCTCCGGCGACGCGCCCGGATTTCGCCGCGATCATCTACGGGGTCGGTGAGATCCACGAGGTGCCAAACCCCACTCCCCCTTTGTTCCTCGCGGTCGCGGCCGACGACGCGCTGGCGGCCAACCGGACGGTCGAGATGTTCACAGCCTGGCGCAAGGCCAAGGGGCCTGCCGAGCTGCACATCTTCCAGAAAGGCGCCCACGGCTTCGTGAACAAAGGGGGCGGTGCCGACCACTTCATGGACCGCCTGCAGGAGTGGCTCGCGGTCAACAAGCTACTCTCGAAGGCGGAGACTTGAGCCTCGGTGATGGTAAGATTCCGCTGTAAGATGGATATCCTTGTCCGTCGCGGCTGGACAGGAATGTCCAACCTACCGCAGAGCGTGGTAGCTTGGGCATTCTCCAGTTGTGGCGAGGTTTC
>JBMFUH010001216.1:0-1169 GCA_049966735.1 Isosphaeraceae bacterium | reverse complement strand
GCGGAGTTGCGGCTCCCGCTTTGCAATACGAAGTGGGGCCGGGGCACGTGGCCGTTCTTCCAGCCTCTCATCATGACTCATGACGACGGGGGATTCCATTATCTCGGCGAGGATTGGGCCTTCAGTCACCGCCTCGCGCTCATTGGGGTCACGCCACTGGCGGATACCTCTATCCGGCTCTGGCACTATGGACGGCACGGCTTCGGTTGGGAGGAGGCGGGAGCGGGAATCACCCGCTACTCCTCGTATCTCTACAGGACGATGGACTGACCGCGTCCTTGGTAAGCCAAAGGAACTTGGGAAGTCCCGATGTTTCAACAGTCTTGACATCAGGGCTTGAGCAGAAACCCCACGCCGACTCCGGCCCCGAAGATCAGGGCCAGCGTGGCGATGAGCCCGAGCAAGAGAGCCCTGGGTCTGCGACCCGCAGCGTTCGCCAGTGGTGCGAACCATTTCGGCAGCGTGGGAGAGTCTGGCGCGGGTTGTTTCTCGGAGATCACGATGGGAAGGCGGACGGGATCGGCCGCGACCGCCGCGGTCGCCCCTGATTTCGATGTCGTCAGTCTGGCCTCGACCTCCGGCGTTGCTACCGGCAGTCGGACCGCGGTCGACGACCTGGATTTGGGACGGAGGACCCCCTGGAGAGCTTCCGCGGCTTCCCGAGCCGAGGCAAAGCGGTCCTGGGGCTTGAGCGCCATCATCTTCTCGAGCACCCGGGTGGCGATCGGCGGAACATCGGGCAGGTAGTCCGACAGCGGTACAGGCTTGGCACTGATCCGCCGGCCCAACCGGTCGATCGGGCTGTCGCCGGGGAAGGCGAGCTTGCCGGTCATGAGGTGAAACATGGCGCAGCCCAGGCTGAAGACATCGCTCCGGCCGTCCACCTCACGTCCCAGCGCCTGCTCGGGAGACATGTAGTCCACCGTGCCGACGGCGATTCCGTCCGCCGTGGCAAACGTCGCATTGTTGTCTGCTTCCATGAGCACACCCAGGCCAAGATCGAGAATTTTGATCTTCCGGTCCTCGGTGAGCAGCATGTTTGAGGGCTTGATATCGCGATGGACAATCCCCTGGTCGTGGGCGTGCGCCAGGCCAAGCGCGGCCTGGGCGCCGTAGTCGAACATCTCCGCCGGGGGAATCGGGGCCTTCTTGAGCCGTTCGCCCAGGCT
>JBMFUH010001215.1:0-1177 GCA_049966735.1 Isosphaeraceae bacterium | reverse complement strand
GTGCCTTTTTACCAAATCAAGTGAGGTGCGATGCAGCTCAGGCGCGGAAACGCGGCGAAAAACAAGCTTCCCATCTTGTGTGTTTTTCCCAGGTGTCGCGCGCCAACTGGCGAGCGCTTACCGTGCTTCTCGGTTCTTTACGAAAGAAGCCGGCTCGCCGGGCGGAGAACGTGATTCCGCTGAGAAAGGATTGGCAACCCGTTGCGGGCGCGGTAGGATTTCATGGATTTATGGACTGGCGTACAGATAAATTCGGGTTAGCGCCGGTCTGTCTGGAATGGGATCGTACCGAGGGGATTGTTCCGCGATGCTCTTTGCCCACGCGGCCGACTTGCACATCGACAGTCCGTTACGCGGACTGGAGCACTATGAGGGGGCGCCGGTGGAGCGGGTCCGGCTGGCCACCCGTGCCGCCCTCGAAAACCTGGTGCGGCTCTGCCGGGAGCGGCAGGTGGATTTCCTGGTCGTCGCCGGCGACCTCTTCGACTACGACTGGCGCGATTTCAGCACCCCGCTCTTCGTGGTCAAGCAATTTCAGTTGCTCCAGCAGGCCGACATTCCCGTGTACCTGATCCGGGGAAATCACGACTCGCGCGAGGAGATGAGCCGCAAGGTCCCCTGGCCCCGGAACGTGACGCTCTTCGATCACGCGAAGCCGGAGACCTTCGTGCTCGAGAAGCTCGGAGTCGCCCTGCACGGCCTGAGCTTTCCCAAACGCGAGGTGAAGGAAAACCTGGTTCCGCGCTATCCCGCCCCCCATCGCGGACTGTTCAATCTCGGCCTGCTGCACACCAACGCGACCGGCAGCGCCGAACACGATCCGTATGCGCCCTGCCGCGTCGACGAGCTGGTCGCCAAGGGCTACGACTACTGGGCCCTGGGGCATTTGCACGAGTTCAACATTCTCCACCAGCAGCCGCACGTCGTGTACTCGGGGAACACGCAGGGACGGCACGTGCGGGAAACAGGCGCCAAGGGATGCGTGCTGGTGACGGTCGACGACAATGCGGTGACCGGATGCGAGTTCTGCCACACCGACGTCCTCCGCTGGTTCCGCGCGGTGATCGTCCTTGAAGCGGACGACGGCGTGGACGAGCTGATCGACCTGGCCGGAGCCAGATTGCGGGCCATTGCCGACCTTGCCGACGGGCGGCTGGCGGCGGTGCGCATCGAGGTC
>JBMFUH010001214.1:0-1209 GCA_049966735.1 Isosphaeraceae bacterium | reverse complement strand
TGATGCGGCCCTTCGCCCTGATCCGGGACTCGCTCAAGGAACCGATTCTCTCCGAATTTCCAAAGAACCGCGTGGGCCTGCCCCAGATGAGAGATTACAACACGGGCGCGCGATCGACGCGTAGTCCGCATTCCCTGCCGACGCGTCCCGCCATTTCCGCACAGGCCGCCCAGCCCTCCGGAAAACCTCCTCGGTCTTCACCCCGCGAAGCAACCCCGAGGGGAGTAGGCCACGGATGAACATGGATGAACACGGATGAGGTTCCGGGACTCAGGCAGCGAGGCTGCATCCCAGCCCGGCACCGCCAACTCCCACCCTTGTTCCGATCCGTGTTTTGTCAGTGTACGTTTGTGGCTCGCAAATCCCCGCCCCGGAAGATCAACATCTCACTCACCATGGTTGCGGGGGATCGACGGTGGCAGGCTGATCCTGAGCCAAAATTGAAACTTGATCTGCCCCCGAATCCCCTACCGGAATCCCCTCGGTCTGCCCCCGAATCCCCTACCCGAATCCCCTGGAGGTTGAGGGGAAAGAACTTAACCTGTCCGTGGAAAAAGAGAAAAACGTTCAGAACCTATGAGTTCTTGGGGCTGGGAACGAAATTGGTAGCAAGTTTCGCTCGTGACTACATGCATGGGAAAGGCGCGTGGATAAATCACGCCTGTCTTGGAGTTAAAAGCCAATTCCTCATCGAAAGAGGTAGGCAGTGGATCAGCCGCATCGGAACGGTTATCATACCATGTGCATTGAGCACGGCGTTCGTGCATCACTGCTTTGCGTTGTCAAGGCCATCCTCTTGAAGCCAACCTATGGACCGTCCCTCGATTAGAAACGATGTCGAGGCTGTCGAGACGTGGTACAAGTCCCGAGTCCGGCCCTTCCTGACCTCGCTCGAGAAGATCGATCCCAAGTTCCGCCGCCTCGAAGACTTCGACGCCGCTGTCGGTCGACTTACAGATGCATCGCGCAGCTACAACGAAGAATTGGCCGTCTGTTTTCTCGGAGCTGCGGGCATTGGCAAGAGCACACTTATCAATGCCCTGATCGACGGGAGGAGGACCACGTTACCAAGCGGCGGTATTGGTCCGCTAACAGCTCAGGCGCTGACTGTGAGGCAGGGGACGCCTTCTCACTTCGAAGTCCAGTATCACAGCGCCGGTCAGCTCTGGAAGCTCGTAAAGGCACTTGAGTGGGGCTACAAGGACGAAC
>JBMFUH010001213.1:0-1212 GCA_049966735.1 Isosphaeraceae bacterium | reverse complement strand
GTCATTCTGATGGATCAGCTCCGTCACGATGGAGATCAGCCGATGCGTCTCGATGCCCAGGCGCTGATCCACGGCCAGGGGATGATCGGTGGGCTCGAGTTCGACGGCGGGCCTGAGGCCGACGGGTCGCTGGTGTACCCTGGTCTTGAGGAAGGCCGTGCTGGGGTATCCCGGAATCTGGGTACAAAGCCAGCCGAAATAGGGGCCCAGGCGCGCTCGATCCGGGTCGCCCCAGTGAGCCGAGATCTGGGTGAAACTGGTTTCGCTCAGGGAGCACCAGACTCCCCACGTGAACGTGCGCGCGGTCCCTCGAATCGGGATGTCCAGGCAGGCCTTGACGTAGTAACTCCTTCCTTCCCGGCTGTCGATCTCGCACTGCTCCTGGCTCAGCGACGATCGTTCTCGCTCCTCGTCGGAGAGCAAACCCCATTGCAGCGGCGCGGCGGCGGCGAAGGAGACCTGCGCCAGGTCGTGCTCTTTTTTACATGCGAGACATTGAAACCGCACTTTGGCCTCCTCCAGACCCCGCTGCCGACGGATTCTCTCTTCCTGTTCGTGAGTGTACCAGGTTCAGTGCAAGGCGTCATGCGTGCCGATGGCGTGACAGGCCTGGCCGCTTGCGCTGGCGGAAGACCCCAAAAAGTTGTCGATTGGAGCTCGACGGCTCCCCGCTGCGTTTTACGAATCACGTTCCGTTTCTTATGATACACGAATTCAAGGGGTCAGGGTGTCGCTGGGAAAAGTAGGATGACACGATCAAGGTACATTGTGGGCATCGATCTGGGAACCACGAACTGCGCGGTGGCGTATGTGGACACCAAGGGACGGGAACGGCCGGCGGCTGATATCCGGATGTTCAACGTGCCCCAGCTCGTCGCCGCCGGGGAGACTGCGCCCCGGAGCATGCTCCCATCATTCCTCTATCTTGCCGGTGGTCCCGAACTGCCGCCCGGCGCGGCCCATCTCCCCTGGGACGATGGTTCCGACGCGATCGTGGGCGAGTTTGCCCGGATCCAGGGCGCCCGCGTTCCCAGCCGCCTGGTCAGCAGCGCCAAGAGCTGGCTTTGCCACGCGGGCGTGGACCGGGAAGCCGATATCCTCCCCTGGGGTTCGGCCCCGGAGATTCGCAAGGTCTCGCCCGTGGAGGCCTCGGCGGCGTATCTCCGGCACATCCGCGACGCCTGGAACCACTCGTTTGCCCGCGATGACCCG
>JBMFUH010001212.1:0-1253 GCA_049966735.1 Isosphaeraceae bacterium | reverse complement strand
GCGTCCTCCCTCAGATCAGCTCCTTCGCTGCTGGGCAGTTCCGGTTCTTCCGCCAGCGCGGGCCATGCCCTGAGCCCCAGTGAGATCCTCGATCGCGCCAAGCGTTCGGAGCAGCAGGAACGATCGCGGGTCAGTCCGCGGCGCCGGGGGCTGGGGGGGCTTACCCCGGGACCGCCGCCGCCCACACCTCGATGATGACTCAGGTGTCCCGTGGTTGCTTGAATTCCGCCGGATCCTCGCCGAACCTTCAAGATGGGTTCATTCACCCTCAGCCGACAAAACAACGGGCTGAACCGCTTGCTCGTTGACGCGGGAATTTTGTCCCCTACAATAGCGTCGTTCTTCAAAGCCGACGGTCGAGGCTCGTAACCGGAGGATGCCCGTCCTCGGCTCGAGATTTGGAACATCGAGCCTCACCGTCATGCCGCGGTTCGCTTGAACCCACCTCTTCATGAGTCCCAGCATATTTGCTGGTCTTTTTTGGGGAGGCCTTTGTGAAACGATTCACAAAAGGTTCTCGTCCGCGGAGTCTCGGGAGCCTTGACTCGCGATGAGTACGGATTTCACGCCGATTTTCCTGTTCCTGCTGGTCGCGATCGGCATTGCTCTGGCCATGCTGATCGCCAGCGCCGTGCTCGGTCCTCGCAAGCTCACCAAGGTGAAGCAGATGCCCTACGAGTCGGGCATGAATCCCTTCGGCGACGCACGGCAACGGTTCGACGTCCGCTATTACCTGATCGCGATTGTCTTCCTGCTTTTCGACGTCGAGCTTCTCTTCCTTTACCCCTGGGCCGTCGCGCAGTGGAGCGGCAGCACGGAGACGGCAGGCCCCGCGTCCACCGTTTACCCCATCGGGTTGGCTGGCATTCCGGGCGCGTTCCGATCCCTGGTCTTCTGGGAAATCCAGGTCTTCATCGTGATCTTGGCCGCGGCCTTTGCCTACGCGTGGAAGAAGGGGGTTTTCGAATGGCGTTAGAATCAGGCGGTCCGACCGCCCCAGCGGCCTGGCGGACTGGCTCCAATCTGACGATCAAGCCCGCCGCTTCATTGCAGATGCCTGAAAACACCTTCATCACACGAGCTGACGCCGTCATCAACTGGTGTCGGAAGTACAGCATCTGGCCCATGCCGTTCGCCACCGCGTGCTGCGGAATCGAGCTCATGGCGGTGGGGGCCAGCCGGTTCGACATCGCCCGGTTCGGTGCCGAGGTGATGCGGTTCAGCCCCCGACAGTGCGATCTGATGCTCGTCGC
>JBMFUH010001211.1:0-1343 GCA_049966735.1 Isosphaeraceae bacterium | reverse complement strand
GGCATTGATGCATTCCCTGATGACCATCCGGGAAGTCAGAGTCCTGTTTTACAGCAGAAGAATCAGGTGAATTGCCTGGCGGGTTTCGACATCGAGGGATGCAGTGTCTCACCGGCTTCGGCTGGGTTCTATTTGATGGGCCAAGTCCCGGTGTCCTGTTGATGAGCCGACCCAGTACACGGTGGTCTGGGACAGCAAAGCACCGGGCGGGGATGAACAACAATGAGTAGTGGAAGCAGTGGTGCTCAAGATTGGCGAGCTGTTGCCTGCCTGGCTCCTAATGGAGAGCGTTTGCTGTGCGTCGGTGAAAGCTCTTCCCAGGTTCGCGCCGCGTACGCTGGCGCATGGGGCGAGGTGATTCGCGACGAAGATCGGCCGACTGTACGGGCCATCTCGTTGCAGAAATGGGCAGGTCAATTCTGGTCCGGTCAGTGGGAGCACCAGAGCTATCTGGCCGTGCCCACCACCCGAAGCGGCAAGGCATCTTCCGGTGAAGCGGGTGAGATCGACGAGGACGAGGAGGCCGTTGAATCAGAAGACGGCGCCAAGGCCAAGAAGAAATGAGTCCCGATCTCGCAACCGTCAGCGCCGCGATCGATTCCCTCCAAGATTTTCGGTTTCGCGGAATTCCGCTTTTTCCCCCGGCGCTTCACCGGGGGTTTTTGCTGCGCAAAGCTTGCTTGGTCGTGCCGAATGCCAGATTCTGAATGGCAGATGCCAGACATGGGAGTGTCTTGATCATATGCCATTTGCAATATATCATTGAGTATATTCCATTTGTCATTTGTCATCCGCCATATTTCATTTGTCATCCGCCGTGTTACTCGTCCCCACTTGGGTCAGGTGCGAAGCCTCGGTTCGTCGCCCGCGGATTCCAGCCCGCCTCAGATGCCATCGTGGAGCACTTCCGTCCCCTGGACCAGCTTCAAGGGATCACGCTCTTGCTGGCTGGGCCAGACGGTCAGATCAGGAAACGCCAGCGCGATCTGCTGGGCGAGTTCCTCCACTCCCGGCCGCTCGGTGCCGTAATGGCCGGCGAGGACGAGCCCGATTCCCATTGATTCCGCTTCCAGTGCCCGGTGGAAACGTGCTTCACCGGTAAGCAGGACGTCGGCCCCGGCACGCGCGGCGTCGCCCAGAAAATCATCTCCCGCGCCGCACGCGACGGCCACGTGTCGGATCATCCGCCTCGGATCGCCGACCCGTTGCACGGGAATATGTCCGAGGGACCGGGAAACGAAGACGGCGAACTCCTCGAGACTTCGAGGCTCGAGGAAATGGCCGATCCGGCCGGACCCAGGGCCCGCTGCCTGATCGTGGAGGGGATAGACGTCGATCGCCGG
>JBMFUH010001210.1:0-1401 GCA_049966735.1 Isosphaeraceae bacterium | reverse complement strand
GTCTTTCAGCAAGTCAATCAGGTCGGGAACGGCGGCCTTCGCCTCGGGGCCGATTCGTCCCAGGGTGAGTGCAGCCTGGGCGCGATACGCCGGAGCCGCATCATGCAACAGCGAGATCAGCGTAGGAACCGCGGGACTTGACCGCGGACCAAGCTGCTCCAGGCGCTCGAGTGCGCGGAGCTTCGTCTCGATAGTCCCGGTCTTCAGGGCATCCAGCGCCTTGCTCACCTGGCGATCAGAAACGGTCTGGGCAAGAGCACGATTCTGGACCGGGAGGAGGGCCAACGAAACGAGGAGGATCAACCCGGTTGGCAACATGCGGCGGTTCATCATGTCGATGTCTCGCTCACGATTCCGTCCGCGGCTCGATCTCCCGCGCCCGGGCTAGCTGCTCCGCCCAGGCGCGATCCTCGGGGGACAGAGGCACCTCAAGACGCGCCGAGTAATCGATCGAGTCACCGTAGGGCGCGTCGTCGTAGGTCTGGGCAAACACCGCCGCCAGATCCAGTAGGACGTCGGGATCGGGATCCAGGAGCGGAATCGGGATGATTGGCAGTGGCCGCCGAATGGACCAGGCAAAGACATCGCTGTTGGGCCGGCGGCCGGCACGCGACACGAACGCGAAATAGTCTGCCCGGGGAAGCCGGCCTCGCATCGGCAACCGGTGCCCACCCAATAGCAAGTTGATCTCGACAAGGTTCACCGGCTGCTTGATCCACTGGTTTCGCTTCTCGATGTATTCCGTCCGCCCGGAACCGACCTTGTTGGTGGGAGAGAGGAGCTCAATGACCGTCACCAGCGATCGACTCGGCAGCTTCTTGATCTCGATCCACCTCTCCCGAACCTCTTCGAGGGCCTCGAGTGCTAGCGGAATCGTGATTGGTTCCAAGGTCGCCACGGCGCTTCGGTCGCGCTGCGATTCGGTCCCGCGATCCTTCTGGATGATGGGAACATCCGGTTTGTAGAGGTGGGATTCAGAGGAGAAATCGACGAGAGCAATTCGCTGTTCGATAAAAGCCCCGTAGTGCTTGGGTAAGACCGAGGTAAGCACCCGGCGGCAATAGGTGAGAGACGACGTATGAAAATCCTCCCAGTATCCCTGGCTCTCGAGGTACGGGTCCATTCCGGGGAAAGGACTGGGCATGGCTGTCTGGCCTCCTCGACTCGACCGTGGATCGCGACGCCTTCATCGTACCGGAACCAGAGGGGCACGACGATACGGAATCATCGCTTCCTCATCTCCACGCTCACCGCACTTCGCTTCCTTGATCCATCGTGGCTTCGCTCGCTGGAACGATGCGACAATGAGTGGGAAAGTTCGCTCTTTTCCCAACCAGTGCCGGGGCAACACGGATCTGGCTCGACGTTCCAGACGGGGAGGAGCCAGACCATTGAGAACCT
>JBMFUH010001209.1:0-1445 GCA_049966735.1 Isosphaeraceae bacterium | reverse complement strand
TGCACAACGTGGGGGTGCTGGCACTGGTAGTCTCCCACCTGCGGCGGCCGGGCCTTTGCACCGTGCTGGGGGCCGGCGCGATCGCGGTCGGGGCGGGCCTCTGGGTCATTGGCCTTCAGAGCTTCCGCGGCAAGCGACGATCGGCCCCGCGTCCTGAAGCTGGCCCGGCCTTGCTCTCCCGTTACATCCAGCTTGCTCTCTTCTGGCTTCTGGCCGGCTTGATCCTCCTCGTGGTTGGCCAGATGATCGCCGCGGTCCAGGGCGTCGCCCCGCCGCGAGCCTATTTCGGAGCGACACGGCACGCGCTGACGGTTGGCTTCCTGACCACACTCATCCTGGGTGTTGGCCAGCGACTGCTGCCGATCCTGGAACATAATCTACTGGCCTGGCCCCGCCTGGTGGTCCCGATCTTCATTCTTATTGTCGT
The DNA here is from genome assembly GCA_049966735.1 of Isosphaeraceae bacterium. Lineage (GTDB taxonomy): Bacteria > Planctomycetota > Planctomycetia > Isosphaerales > Isosphaeraceae > Aquisphaera. The sequence goes on along the minus strand of JBMFUH010001209.1, from coordinate 1,018 downwards.
CGGCAACGCGCTGCGGGTCGCGGGGGAACTATCAAGCGTGGCGTGGCCGATCATCCTCCGGTTTTTACCCGTCTCGGCAGTCCTCGAACTGACCGCGCTTGTTCTCTTCGCCGCGAACGTTCTCCGGACTTTCTGGCCGGCGCGAGACCCCCTGCTTCGTACGGGACGGGCGACTCCGATGACCCGAGTAGCCATCCTCCTGGCTGAGCACCCTGGGCTCGAAGACCACCTGGTCGCCTGGGGGATCCGCTATGTAGGCCGGGTGCGATCCGTACCCGCTGAATTGACCCTGGGCTCCCTCGCTGTCGGCGAAGGCTTCAACTCCGAGGCCCTCGTGGCCCGGATCAATGCCGTCCTCGCCGCCAGCGACACCGACGCCAGGACATAGAGGCACATCAAAACTCGCGGCGTCAACTGGCCGTTCACGGCTGCGCGATCAGCTCACGGATTGGCCGCGGGGTCACCTCCCACGAAGTCATGTAAGTCTGCTCGAGCGGAACGTTCACGTACCAGCCCGGCTCCAGAAACAAGGGTGCATCAGGCAGAGGATCGCCGACGGCCAGCGTCTCGACGTAGGCCGTCAACGTTTCTCCGGCGTCGAACGCGGCGACGGTCACCGTCCTGCTCGCTTGCCGGCCTTCCAGTGGTTCGCCGACAAGCTCGTCCCAGATGGCCTGCGCGATGCCGTGCGGGTCGCGCGGGCCGGGTGGAAACGGGTCGATCGCCAGGAAGTGGATGCCGCTCCGGATGAAATCGACCGCCTTGCCAACGAACGACGCGATCGCGTGCCGGGTGTCCTTGTTGCCGGGCGAGACGACCTCGATCATTGCCACGATCCGCCCGAGCCGATGATGAATCGCGATGCGGTTGGCTTTTCGCGCATAGAGTGCCGCCTCGGTCTCGACCTGGGCCGCTCGCCGCATTCGAGGCGGTGTTTCGGCAACGGCTAGCCCGCCTTTGGGTTCAGGCTCGCGCAAGCGAAGGGCGATGATGTCCGGCTCGGGCCCGGTGACCCGCT
>JBMFUH010001208.1:0-1503 GCA_049966735.1 Isosphaeraceae bacterium | reverse complement strand
CCGACGGAAGACGCAATTCCACGGTCACTTCGAAAGACTCGGAGCCAAGGAAGGCCGCCTCCCGGGCACCGCCGCGCGTTCCACTCCAGATCCGCTCGCCTCCGACGTACTTGAGGCCGAAAATCTCCGCGAGCGTGTAGCCCCTCCCGATCGCATGAAGGAACAGGAAAGCATCGCGTAGGTTGCTCTTTCCGCTCGCGTTCGCGCCGATCAAGACCGTGAACGGCCCCAGTTTGAGCGTCGCATCCTGGAAATTCTTGAAACGCCTCAGTTGGATGGACTCGATCACGGTTTGCCCCCACTCGGGTCGACGCGGCTTCATTTGGCATTCTCCGCTTCATTTTGACCACCGTCGTCGAGACCGGGAAGGCTCACGGCTCCGGCAGCGGCGGTTTCACGACTCCTTTCTGCCCTGCGCGGGCTGACCCCGCTGTTCGCGGATGGTCCCGCTGGCGGACTTCCCGCGTTCTGGTCCATCATTCGTGAGTCCATCTGTTCCACTTCTGCCCGGCGATGAATCCCCGTGCGTCTTCTCTGATGTCGAAAGTCTTCGTGAATTGCTTGCCCAGGACTTCCAGCCAGGGGGTGCGATACTCCAGATCGAGGAGGTTCAACAGGTGTCCGCACCCGCACTCGGATAGAACGCGCTGGAGGAGCCGGTCCTTGACGATATCGGAGCCGACCAGAGTGAAGATGTTGTCGAGCCTGTAATGCTCGACGTCCGCGCGAGCAATACCCAGTTTGTCTCTCAAGAGTCTCGACTCGGGCGTACCACTCATGGTCAAGAACAGGAACGTCTTGATCAAGACAAAGCCCGCGTGAACCTCCGCGACAAGGTAGCCGAGACGGTTTTCCTTCAGCCGGTATTCCACGAGGCGAGCACCCTCTTCACCAGCGGAGAAAACAGGCTGGGCGAGCGACCGGGCCATCCCCAGGTGGAGCGTCCACTTGTATCCAGGCAGGGGTAATCTCTCTTCCAACCGCTTGATCGCGTGCTCCGAGATGAGCACGGGCTGATCGCAATCCGGTCCGTCAATTCCCAGCCTCCGGGGATTCCAGACGACTCTCCTCACCCCCTCCCAGGGGTCCGAGTCACGGCAGACATACGTGAGCCTACGAATGCCTTGGGTCATGACGTACCTGGGTTCGGGTTCGTTGAGCCGGATCTCAAGTCGCGGACGCAAGTGACGGCCTGACTCATCCCAAAGAGTCAGCCGCGTCTCGACGATCGGACCGTTCACGCGAAATCTCTCCTCAATCGGGCCGATGACCTGGTGCAGCACAGCGCCGAGCACAGTGACGAACCATGCGTGATCGAGGCTTTCCAAGGTGGCCTTCGCGTCCTCGAAGATCGCGAAAAACCACTTGAAGCTGGGATCACCTTGCTTTTGAAGGTTCCCGTGAAAAAAGCTGATCCCTTCAGCAATGCACCTGTGGCATCGGAAAAAATCGTCGATCGCGAGTACAAACCGGCGACCGTTTATCTCTCCTCGGAGCGGTCGC
>JBMFUH010001207.1:0-1506 GCA_049966735.1 Isosphaeraceae bacterium | reverse complement strand
ACGCAAAGCTCGCAAAAATCCATGCGTGATTGACCGAAAAGGCGGCCATGTCACATAATGTCACACTTTGGGACGTGGCGCTTAACAAGTGGGGGAAGCGCGGGCGTTTGACGGGGGCAATTGTGCCACCTGGGCAGGTTTTGTGGGTCGCGTCGGAAGGAGCGGTCTCGCGGATTCGCGGGTCGTGTCGAGGTCCGCTCTCTCGTTCCGAGACCCACGACATGCAGGGGTTCTGGTATGGATCAATTCGGGCCGCGTGGGTGTAGAATGGCCCCTGATCAACAGCCGGGCAGGAATTCCAGAAGATTTGGAGAGCCCACGATGGGAAGCGGAGAAAGCACAAAACGCCTGGGTGCCACCACCCTGCTGGCCAGGGGGTTGACGCCGGGCAAGCTCCGGGGATTGCAGCGGATCAGCAATCCCGACGGCACCCTCACCATGCTGGCGCTGGACCAGAACAGCTCGGTGATCGAGATGGCGGCGCAGGCCTTGCGGGCAAGCGGCGAGGATCGCCAGCCGACGTACGACGAGATCGTCGACGTCAAGCTCGACCTGATGCGCAACCTGGCGCCGGCGGCCTCCGGCGTGCTCATCGACGCGTACTACGGCGCCTGGTCGGCGATCGCCTCGGAGGCCATTCCCCCCGGCACGGGCCTGCTGGTCCGCTACGAGATGTCGAGCTGCCCGAAGAACACGCTCGGCGCGCCCTTGGCAGCCGTCGAGCCCGGCTGGAGCGTCGAGAAGATCAAGCTCATGGGGGCCGACGCCGTCAAGCTCCTGGTCCAGTTCGAACCGACCGAGCCCGCCTCGGCCGAACATCAATTTCAGATGGTTGACTATGTTCATAGCGAATGCAAAAGATACGATATCCTGATGCTTCTAGAAACCTACTCGTTTCCATGGGGCGGCGAGCGGAAGAAGAGCCCCGCTTACCTGGAGCGCAAGGGGCGCACGGCCATCGAGTCGGCCCGGCTGTTGAGCCCGTTTTGCGACATCTACAAGACGGAGTTTCCCGGCACGATGGGTGTCGAGCCGGAGGGCCGGCACCTGGACAATCTCCGCGCCCTGGACTCGGTCAGCCAGCGGCCCTGGGTGTTGCTCTCGGCGGGAGTGGATTACCACGACTACATGAGGCAGGTTGAGCTGGCGATGGCCGCGGGCGCCTCGGGCATTCTGGGCGGCCGGGCCTTCTGGAAGGAGTATTTCGAGGAGCCCGCGGGCCAGGCTCGAACTCAGTTTGCCGCGACCACCGCCCGGTCGCGGCTGGCCGAGGTCGACGCGCTCGTCCGGGCGCGTGGAACGCCCTGGTTCGCACGCTACGGTCTGAGCCGGGAAGAACTGGGCACGATTCGAGCGGCCGAAGGCTGGCACATCCGGTACGCATCCGGTGGGCCGTCCCCGGCGCCGGTCGCGGTCGCCCCCGCCCCAGGCGACGTTTACTGAGATAGGCGTAACCACACGAACTGTAGAAAACTGTCTTGAACCACCGAGATCACTGAGACCACG
>JBMFUH010001206.1:0-1538 GCA_049966735.1 Isosphaeraceae bacterium | reverse complement strand
CGTCGGTCCGCACAGCGGGCCCTACGGTGAGCGATCGACCCGAAAACCGCTCTAGCCGGGGATGGCTTCCAATGGCGGCAGGAGAAGCGTTCCGGGCGCAAACCGAGACCTGGTGATTGCACTTTGCACGAGGCAAGCCACATCGCCTTGCAATTTGCATCCCTGGAGCGACAATGCCGGCCGACGCCGGACGCCGCGTGAGTTCATGTTTCATGATGGGCCGATTCGTCACGGCCATCAAAGCCGGGTGGCTGGGGCGGAGCCGAAGGCGACGCCCCGGTGGCTTGGCCTGGGCGCCGGGGCTTCCCCGCGGTCGGCCCCAGCCACTCAGGGCCGGCTGCACGCCGTCCGTCAAAGTCGGGTGTTTCAGGTAGGACGGACATTCTTGTCCGTCCCGGTTGGATAGGAATGTCCAACCTACGGCGTCGTTGCATGGACATCAGCCGAAAATCTCAAAAAAATCTTGATCCTGTTTCCCAAACATGGCGCATAATCATATTGGGGTGGTGGAGGCAGAGCAAACCACGCACGCGGAGGATGTCGGATGCCAGTTGTGATTCGATCCGAGAGGGACGCGGTCAGCCGCGCCGAACCAGAACCGCCGCCCTGCGCGCCCGGCCTTGTACACCAGTGAACAGATGCGGGAATTTCGTCGAAAAAGTGCCATCCAGTGCCACTTTTTTGCCCCGGAAAATCGGCCTGCCGGCACGCTGCCAGGTTTTCTAAGTCTTTTCTCCGAATGAAGATCGGGACGACGTGCTGGCGGCCTGGGCGATCAAGATGGCTCGTGGCACTCCCCCCCCGAAAAGTGCCACTTTTTACCACCCCTCATGTTCACTATGTCACGGCGCCGGGTGGCCAAGAGGGGGTCTCGTCAGGTGACGGGCGGGGTGTCGTTGGTCAAGGAGAGCGGGCCGAGCTGGTAGAGGCCCGCCACCAGGCCGACGCCTCCGCGCCTGCCGGTGGCGCGGTTGTTGGTGGACAGGAGCGTCGTGTTGGTTCGCTTGAGCATCGGCGTGTCGACGTGGCCGATGGGCTGGGCCAGGATCGTCGAGTTCGAGATCGTCCCGGTCCGGATCAGGTTCAGGTAGCCCGTGTCGTTGAGCACCAGGCCATTGGCGGAGAGCCCGCGGAGCGACTGGATGTTCCCCTGAACGTCAATCAGCGCGGGGCCGGTTCCGGCGGCGGTTGATCCGTTCAAGTCGGGGCGGAAGCTCTCGCTCAGGTCGGAGAGCTGGTTGGGGTAGAGAAGCTGGATCGTTCCTTTGACGCTGAGCGAGACCGGACCAACCATCTCGATCGCGTTGGTGATCGGCTGGGCGGGATTGGATATGTTGACCGTGTTGAACGCGAGATTGCTGTCAACGCTGCCCTCCGAGGTGCCGAAGAGCTGGGCGTTGTTCACGGGAACATAGGCACCGTGCACCTGGAACGCCGCCTGCGAGACGGACGTGAAACCGTTGGACAGAACCAGTCCCTCGGAAGTAAGGGTGGAAGTTGTGGCGGAGGCTGTCAGGAGGCCAACCTGAGGGACTCCC
>JBMFUH010001205.1:0-1538 GCA_049966735.1 Isosphaeraceae bacterium | reverse complement strand
GAACCTGGGAAAGTGGCGTAAGGCCTCCAAAAAACGAACCGCGTCTTACACCCGGAACGGGTCGGCGGAGATGCGCTGGAACCGCGTGTTCATCTCGTGGGACAATCGCGGCGCGCCGGGGCCAATCTTATCGAAGATTTATCATTTAAGAGGACAAGATTGAAATCTAGTGCTCCGTCACAGCTAGGAATACGGATTGGGTGGCTGGGGTTGGACCGAGCGCAGCGAAGGAAACCCCGGGGTTTTGGGCTTCGCCCTGCAACCCCAGCCATCCGAAAATCAAGCTGTGACAAAGCACTAGAGCGGTTTTCGGGTCGATCGCTCACCGTAGGGTCCGCTGTGCGGACCGACGGCCAGAGCAATTGGTCCGCACAGCGGACCCTACGATATTCAATGAGTGCGCAAGCCGACTGCAAACCGCTCTAGTCCCACGTCAGAAGGTTCGCGGAATCCAGCCTATCGAGCGTGTCGCCTGGCGCGGCGATCCAGTTGCGCGGGAGAAGTGCCCGGTGAACAGCACAGACCCAAGGAAAGGAAGGCAAAAGGTGATCGTGCGTGCACGACTGAGGGACGGACGCAGCCCGTTTGCACTGGCAATCGTCGCCCTGATTCTGCTCGGGCCTCCGGTACGTGCCGCAAACATCATGGGGATCGTCTCGTTTGGCGACAGCCTCTCCGACGTCGGAAATACGTACCTGGCAGCCGGCATACCCGCGTCTCCCCTCGTGTTCACTATCTCGAGCCTGTGCCTGGCTCGATTCCAGGGACCAGTCGGGCCGGAAACGCGTCAATCGAGCCCGCGGGAGGCGTGGGTTTGAGCCGCGCCAACCAGGGACGGGACATCGATGTGGACGCCGCTGCTCCATCGCGAGCCGTCGCGATCGACCTGGTGATAGAGGGTGTCGCGCTCGACCGGGATGCGGCCGGCCTCGGTGATCAGGCGGCGGATCTCGGCGACGGTCGCTTCCTGCGGGGTCTCGGCGCCGGCGTCGTGGTAGATCTTTTCATGAACGACTGTTCCATCAAGATCATCGGCGCCGAACGAGAGGGCGACCTGGGCGGTCTTGAGGCCGAGCATCACCCAGTAGGCCTTGATGTGGGGGAAATTGTCGAGCATCAACCGGCTGATGGCCATCGTCTTCAGGTCCATCACGCCGGAGGGCTTGGGGATGTGGTCCATCTCCGAATTGTCGGGATGGAATGCCAGGGGGATGAACGTCTGGAAGCCGCCGGTCTCGTCCTGTAGCTCGCGGAGCCGGACGAGGTGGTCGATCCGGTGAACGGGGCCGTCGATGTGGCCGTAGAGCATGGTCGCGTTGGAGTGCAAGCCCAGCCGGTGGGCCGTGCGGTGCACGTCCAGCCACTCCTCGGTGCTGGCCTTGGCACCGCAGATCCGCTCGCGAACCTCGGGATGGAAGATCTCGGCCCCGCCGCCAGGTAGGCTGCCCAGCCCGGCGTCCATCAACTGGCGGATGACCTGCTCGATCGAGATCCGGGCGATCTTGGCGAAGAAGACGATCTCAACCGCCGTGTAGGCC
>JBMFUH010001204.1:0-1541 GCA_049966735.1 Isosphaeraceae bacterium | reverse complement strand
TCCCCCCCGATCAACCGTCAGGCGAAACTCCTGGCCGACCGGCGCGGAGTCGACGGCCCGCGAGAGGGCCTCCAGCCCGATGATCGGCCCGCCGTTCAAACCCACGATCCGGTCACCGACACGGATGCCCGCGTCTTCGGCCGGCCCTCCCGCATTCACCCCGGTCACGACCAGCCCTTGGCCGGCCGAGGGGCCGTTCGGCTCGCCACCGTCCGGACCAATGATCAGCCCGAGGTAGCCGTGTCTCACGTGGCCGACATCAGCCAGGTCGGCGGCGAACCGTCGGGCTCGCTCCGCCGGGATGGCGAAACCGAACCCGGCCTGCCGGCTACCCGGGTCGAGCCCCGCGCGATTGATCCCCACGACCTTGCCATCGAGGTCGACGAGCGGTCCGCCGGCATTGGCCAGGTTCAGGACCGCATCGGTCCGGATGGCGTCGGCGTCGGCGTTTGGTTCCGGGCCAGCGCCCCGGCCGCTGACGATTCCGGCGGAGACGGCGTGGGTGCGTCCCGTGGGCCGTCCCACCGAAAGCACCCAGTCCCCGAGCTGCAATTTCTCCGAGGATCCCCACTCCGCCTGCTTGAGCCGGACGTTCTGGGGATCGATCGACAGCAGCACGAGTTCCGAACGAGGGTCACGAACCACACGGTTTGCCTCGATCTCGCGGCCGTCCGTGAAGATCAATGTGACGCGCGCAGCGCCCGAGGTTGCCTGTTCGGTGGTCAAGATCAACCCCCGCGCCGCGTCGATCACCACGCCTGAACCGGTCGAACCGCCGCCAGGCTCGATGGCATGGCGGGGAAACCGGGGTGCTCCCGGTAGAATCTGCCCAGGGAAGAACCTGGGCATTCCTGGGGGAACGAAGGGCAACCCGGAGTCGAAGACTCCCAGCGGACGAACGGCAACCACGGAGGGAAGAACGCGCTCGGCCGCCTTCCGAAAACTGGCCGAGAGGCTCTCGGGCTCGCGTTCCGCGAGGGCCGGAGAGCAGGGCAGAGCCGCGGCAAGAAGGAACAGCAGCGGCGTTGGGGCAGATCTCGTTGATGAGAACATGGCGGGTACTCCCTCGGGTGAGTTCCACAACGACCCAGGCCTGGCGCGCTTCGCTCAGGCGCGTTTCGATCATTCCGAGTCCGGCGAGCCGTGTCGCGCCTTCCTGGGCTATCCTGACCATACCGCCGACGCGGTTTCCCTCGCAATCCCCGCACGAGTCGAGACGGGATTGGCCACGGATGAATACGGGATTGGCCACGGATGGACACAGCGCGGCCGAGCCGCAACCAAAAGACGGTGCAGGGCCACGGATTGAACACGGATAAGATGCGTGGTCGCCATCATGGCTCCGCGCGCTCGATCACCCGGGGCCGCAACCCAAGAGCTTGCCACGGAATCGCTGGCGAAATCGTGTCCGGCGTACAAGATTCTCGAAGTTCGTAGTACAGATGGACACAGATAAGGAGAAGGCTGCAGGCCAAAGGCGAAAAGCGGTCTTCAATTCAGCCTTCCGCCCTCCGCCTTTGATTTATCTGTGTTTATCTGTG
>JBMFUH010001203.1:0-1549 GCA_049966735.1 Isosphaeraceae bacterium | reverse complement strand
CCCTCGCCAGATCTCGGGCCTGGATGAACTGGTCGATGATCTCCCAGCTTCGAAGGTTCCTGCGCTCTTGCATCCGGGCGGTGGCGCAAAACTGGCAAGCCATCACACAGCCCACCTGGGAAGAGAGGCAAAGACTGACGGCTCCCGGCTTCTTGAGGGGAATGATCACGGTCTCGATCGCCAGCCCGTCCCCAGTCCGAAAACGCAGCTTCTGAAAGCCGTCGCGCGGGGAAACCAGGGACGCCTCACGGTGCAATCGGGGCAAAGGCCCCACGGCGCCGATCAGCCGGTGAGGAATCTGGAGCCGACTCCACCGCGCCGGATCGTGGATGCCCCGCGCGACGATCGCCGAGAGCAAGCGGCGGACGATCTCCGGCCCGACGTTGTAGGCCCGCGCCCGGTGCTCAAAGGATGGAGGGGTGCAGTCTCGCGGGTCGATCACGGTCGTCTCTTTCCTAAAAATCGCAAAAAAACGTCGACCTATCCCATTCTTTCAGTAGAGTGGCGAATCACTGGAAGGAAACGAGGTAGGGAGGATTGCGCGAAACGGGCGACGCCCCATCGCTACCAGGGATGAGAGCAAGCGGGTCGACAACCATCTCTCGCCAGGCCTCCCCGGTGAAATCCGGCCAACCTTCTGGAGAGTTGCATCGTAAAAAAGTTGAGTGAACCTCTGGGGCTTCATCGGAAAGGGGCCCAGCGTTCTTGCTTGAAGTTCCTTTCTGCTCAGAGGTTACCAGGTTTCGCGTAGGAAGAAGAGATCAGTCCGATCCCGGAACAACAAGGCCGGTGCTCCCTTGGAGTCACCCTGACGAGCCCGGCAGTCGGCGCTCGCGGCGGCCTGCTTCCAGGGTCGACGACGGACATCAAGACGAGGAGTTGATTCGCGTATGAAACGAAATCCTGTTGCATGGGCGGCTCTCGTGGTCGCGACCGTTGCACTGCTCAGCTCGGCGGGAGTGCTGCGGCGGATGCCTGCCGCCCCCAACGTCTCACCCGAAAGCCAGAAGACCGCACAGGCGCTTTCCCAGGCATTCGAGGCGGTGGCCGAGTTCGTCAAGCCCTCGGTCGTGCAGATCAACGTGACGAAGAAGGCAGGACGAGTACCGAACCTGCGCAACTTTCCTTTCCCCGGCCCCGGCGGACGAAACCCGGGCAGGCCCATGAACCCCAACGATCTGGAAGAGTTGCTCAAGCGGTTCTTCGGACCCGACGGCGTCCCCGAGCATAACCAGTTCGGCGGCCGAGGCACCGGTACAGGCTCCGGATTTGTCTACGACAATCACGGCCACATCCTGACCAACAATCATGTCGTTTCAGGGGCCGACAAGATCACCGTGATCTTCCACGACGGGACGGAAGCCACGGCCAAGGTGGTCGGCACCGACTCAGGGGCCGACGTGGCCGTGATCAAGGTCGACAACACGAGCTTCCCGGCGCTTCCCCGCGGCGACAGCAGCAAGCTGAAGGTCGGCGAGCTGGTCATGGCTGTCGGCTCACCCTTCGAGCTCAGCCAGAGCGTCACCACGGGCATCATCTCGGCCACCGA
>JBMFUH010001202.1:0-1556 GCA_049966735.1 Isosphaeraceae bacterium | reverse complement strand
GTTGAAGTCGGGCATGATCTCCATACCCTCGTCTGGATTGAAATACACTCCGATTCCACTCTTCGACTCCAGCAGTTCGCGTGGGAGGTTCATCTCGGGCGCAGCCGTTTTCAACCCATGCCGCCGCATCAACCGCTTTCGCTCGTCCTCTGGAAGCGCATCGATCTTCGCCTGGGCGGATCGTTGCCAGTCGGCAGCCAGTTCCAGACCGTCGGCGTAGACGTACCAGTCTTTGCCGTGGCGCGCCACGAACTCCTCGTATTGCCGGCGGACCATTTCCCTCGCCTTCTGCAAATCCTCCGGTGAATAGCGGTAATAGATCGTGGGCTGCATCCGATAATGCTGCTTCACCTGCTCGATCGTGGGGGCATCCAGGCCATCGAACTTCTTCTGCTCTCCGGACCAGTACCATTCCCCATCCCAGGGGACCAAGCTACCGTAGATGAACGCACCGCGATTGAACGGGTTCCGCTCCCCGTTCAAGCGCACTTGGTATGTTGCATCGTTGACCAGGTTCAAGACTTCGATCTTCTCTTGGTTGACCGAGAGCACCCTGAACACGGCGTTGTGTCGCTCGGACCATGAGAGCAGGTCGGCGCGCCGTTCCGGAGAAAGAGCCAGCATGCCGGCGAGGACGTCGATCGCCCCCAGTCCCGCCCACTCGGTACATTGCTGGCAGAGGAAGTCGTCGATGACACCGATGTCCGAGGGCCCGGCCTCCTGCTCCTCAAGATACTGCTCGCAAAAAAGGCGAAAGAGATATGAGCCCGTTCCGAGCCAGACCAGCTTTCGCTTGACGTCCCAGCCGTGTTTGTTGGGCGTTCCCAGGAAGTGCTGGATGCCCGAGTCTTTGGGGAGAGCGGCGAACTGCTCTTGCAACACCTGGGTGGCGACTTGCGTCAAGCGGACCAGATCATCGTGATCTGTGTAAAAGAGTATTCCGGGAATGAACTGGTGATAAAGAACCCACAGAAAGTACTGGAGGCGGGCCGTGCAGATTCCCTCGAGAGGAATCGCCGCACTTGACTCGACCACGAATGGCAAGGGCGTTCCGAAGAGCTCGTGGTGCGATCGTTCCACAGCCTGCCAGATGCCGATCTCACAATGCAGGTCCTCGGCGAACTCGACCAGAATTGCCGCCAACATTTTGAGGGCCGGCCGGTCGAGCCTCAGCGAGTCGTGGAGCAGGCCCTTCTGCGCCTCGGCGAGGGCCTTGACGAGCGCGTTTTGAACCTTGGGGAGATCCTGCTCCACCAAGCCTTGGTAACCCTCGGGGCGAAACGTATCCTTGAACATAGCTTTTCACTTCCTATCCTGGACACCTGGGACCGATCCACAGTACGCTTCAGCATATCGGCGAGGCGCCGTTTCACTCAACCGAGGAAATGAACAACCCAGCGCGGTGGGTCGGGGTGAACCCACCGCTGACTGGTGAGCAAGCCAGGATTCTCGTCCGGCACCATCGCGCCAGAGACGCCTCAGATGGGGATCTCTCGCTGGTTTTAGAGCGGATGTTCTTACGCTACACTGCAAGGGTGTGGGCGAACCTCCACGGA
>JBMFUH010001201.1:0-1565 GCA_049966735.1 Isosphaeraceae bacterium | reverse complement strand
AGGTTCAGCGCCGCCAGTTCGCCGTGCAACCGGGCTTGCTCGGCCGGCGTTAGGCCGTCCCACCACGCGAGCAAGTGGCCTTGCGCGTAACGATTGAGTTGTTCGATCAAGTTCGGGTCCGGAGACATCGCGACTTCCTACTCCTCTCGCGCCAGCTCGGCTCTTCGGATCGGGAGTGAACTAGCTTCCCGGTCTGCGCTTCGTCGAACGGAATTCATTCCGTTCGACGATTCATTGCGGGCTTGCTCTGCACTTTACCGCTCTCTGGCCTAGAAATCCACGCGTAAGCCATCGTAGGCCAGTCCCACTCCCGGCGGCAGCGTGGCCTCTGTGGCCTCGTGGTCGAAGACATGAGACATGTGGGTGAACAACGTCCGGCGCGGTTTCAAGCGGTCGACCACGGCCAGGGCCTCGCTCAGTGAGAAATGGGTGGGGTGGGGCTCGATCCGCAAGGCGTCCAGGATCAACGTGTCCAGCCCCTCGAGCAGTTCCCAGCTCTCGTCGGGAATACTGTTGACATCCGTACAATATGCCAGGTTGCCGACGCGAAATCCCAAGACCGCGAAGCGGCCATGTTCCAGGCGAATCGGCATGATCCGCTGACCCAGCACACAAAACGGCTCGCCGGGATGAACCCTCACGAAGTGGATCTTGGGAACGAACCCCGCCGGCCAGTGCTGGGTCTCCTCGCGGAAGGCGTACGAGAAGACGCGCTTGATGCAGTCTTCCGTGTGCTGCTCGCAGAAGACCGGGACCGGGCCGCCAATCCACTTGGGGAACAGCCGGGCGTCATCGAGGCCGAACAGGTGATCAGCATGATGATGCGTGAAGGCAATCGCATGCACGCGCCGCACGCCCTCGCGGAGGAGCTGGATGCGCATTTCGGGCGTGGTGTCGACGAGCAGGTTGCCCTCGGGAAAGGCAAGGAGCACGCTGGGCCGGGTCCGCTGGTTCCGCGGATCGGACGAGGTACAGACGGCACAATCACACCCGAGGACGGGAACGCCCGTGGATGTGCCGGTGCCGAGGAAGATCAGCCGCCGCGACGAAGCGGATGGACTCTCGATCAAGCGCCACAACTCCCTCATCAGGGGGAAAACGCACCGAGAAGGGCAGCGAAGGATCGGCCTGTCCCAGTGCGGAAACTCAAGAGCGAGTTATTGTACGAAAACCATATGGGAGCTGAAAACCGCACAAAAGGCTGCTGGATGGGAGCGGTTAGCTAGCGTCTCCTCTTCTTCGGTGCAAACCGCGCTTTCAGGTCGTTGAGGAACGCCTCGAGCGACCTCAGCCGGTCTGTATCGACCAGTGCGAGAACTTCGGCAGCGGACGAGGGCACGTCTGAAAGCACTTCGACGAGGAGATCGGGATTGACGTGATAGATGCGGTCCACCGTCTTTCCGCGGCTATGAAGGTTAGAGGAGTTTTTCAGCCGGCCAGCATCATACTCGTTGGTGATCAACACGTATTCTGGAAACGCATCCTGTACTACTAACCCGGATTATTCACGGTTTGCAGCGCCCCCTTGAAACTGATGTGCCGCGGCTGCTTGTCGTGCGCCTGGG
>JBMFUH010001200.1:0-1579 GCA_049966735.1 Isosphaeraceae bacterium | reverse complement strand
CTCGTGTGAGGGATTGAACGACCACATCAGTAATTCCTCCACCCAGACGCCCATTGACCCGCCGCGCGGCTCCGGAACAATCAAGTGAACGGGGCGGGGCACACCAGATGGCAGGCCAGGGAACTCCTGTCCGTGTACCACGAGGATCGGCGCTTCATCCGAGGCACGGCCAAGAGCCACCGCGACCACGAATCGCTTGTCCGCAGACGCGATGCGCAGCCCATAATCCCCGTCGACCCACCAGACGAACGGGCGGCCTTTGAAGTCGAACTTGGCTCGCCCCTTCGTCCTCGCGGGCATTTCGCCCTCCGCCAACTCAACAAAGAGTGCTCGACAAAATGGGCATTGCTATTGTCGGACGCAAAACGGATAGCTTAGGTAATTATTGAGAATTATGAACAGCAATGTCTGCATTGCGATCCCGCGAATCTCACTCAACGGAACGGTTCGCCTGGTCCCCGATGACCTGGGCGCCCCCCTCATGATCGAAGATTGCAGGGACCCCGCCCGGGCCGACGAACACGCCCACTCCGTCCCGCACGACGAGCGCATCCGGATGATCCACTTCCAGCCGCTCGCCGTTGACCAACGACACTGTGAAGGGGCGGAGTGGCGCCCGGTGTTTAAACGCACGAATCGTCGTATCGAATGTCTCACGGTCCATGGCGGCCGTCTTCGGGCAGTGGTCGGGTGATCAATTGTATGATACCAGAGCCGAGCCGAACGAGCAAATTCGATACGCGCCGTGGCGGCTAGGGCTGCCCGCGGGCTGCCGATCGGTTATCCTGGGAGGTGGGGATTTGGACGAGGAGGTGACGATGACGACCGACCTGATCCATGATCGAGGCCGCGGGCCGGAACTCGTGGGGACGCGGATCACGATCTACAACCTGCTGCCCCATTTCCTGGACCCGACGGCGACCGAGGCTTACATCTGTCAGCTCTACGACCTCTCTCCCGAACAGGTGTCCGCGGCACGGGCGTACGTTCTGAACCATCCGGACACGGTCCTCGCCAGGCATCTCGCGATCGAGGCCCGGATGGCCGAGGGGAATCCCCCGGAGGTGATCGAACAGGCCAAACGCCTGCACGCCACCTTCCTGCGCTTCCGGGACCGGGTCCTGAAGCAACAGCAGGGCAGCGGTGCCGAAGACGTCTCTCCGGGCAACGGGTCCGATCCCGGTCAAACCGGGCCGAGTCGCGGCATGACCTTCCGGGAGTGGATGGCCGCCCACGACGTGAGCACCGGCCAGGGGTCCTGAAATGCGCGGGCTTCTGGCCGACGTGAACGTTCAACGTCATGCCCTCGTCTTGCGCCAGCGGTTGCAGGCGCTCCACCTCTGGCCCTTGCTGGTCGAGATGGGACTCACGCTCGCGACGTTTCGGGACGTCGAGCTGGCCAGAGACCTTGACGACCGCGCCCTCTGGACATTCTGTCAGCGCGAGGGTTGGGTCCTGTTCACCGAGAATCGAAATGACGACGGGCCAGACTCGCTCCAGGCCACCTTGACGGACTCCTGGGTAGACGGATTCCTACCCGTATTGATTCTCGCGAGTAAAACTCGCTTCGAGCACGAAC
>JBMFUH010001199.1:0-1583 GCA_049966735.1 Isosphaeraceae bacterium | reverse complement strand
CCATGGCGAGGCATACATGATCGTGATATTGCCTGATCGACCTGTAGGCCTGATAGGCCGATTCGGCGACTTCATCGGCATAGCGATCGATTCCCGGGTCGTTGCGCGGTCGTCCATAATCCATCCACATCTGATCGCCGCTGGTTCCCTGGGACATGACGGCTACGAAGGGATGAGCCTCCTGCTCCGCCCCGATCTTCCGCGCGAGGGCCGCGGCGAACCGGCCGTAGTAATCGGCCGAGACGGGGCTCGCTCCGAAGTAGTGCTGGGAGTAATTGGCCAGAAGGGCAATCGGCCGCCCCTCGGTGGTCTGGATCGACAGAACCGTGAGCGCGGGGTCAACCGGTCCGGAAGGGGCGATGACATCGGGACTGGAGTCTGGCGAAAAATCCTCGGCCATCAAGGGCATGTTTGAACAGCGTTTGAGCGCATGAGGCGCCTCCGAGGTAGAATGGAATGGGTGGGCTTATTCTACCAGGTGGAGGTCCCCATGCTGATTCGTATTGTAAAGCCCTCGCCGGCCTTGGAGAACTTTCTCGGCTCCCTGCGTCTCGACCTTTCCCAGCCGCAACACGATCATCTTCTCCAACTCGTTGACGGCTTGTTGGTCTGCGACGATTCCAAGACCTTGACGACCTTGCAACGGCAGTTTCTTGACTCGACCGACTCGTCCAACTGGGCGGGTTTCCTCCGGATCAGTCCCTGGTCCGCCGCGGAGGCGCGGGGGGCTCTCCGACGTCACCAAGTCACGTGGTTGCTGGACCTGGCCTGCGCACAGGGCCTACCCAAGGTCCTCTACGTCAACCTCGATGACTCGCTGGGCAAGAAGAGCAAGCAGACTTCGCACATCGAGCCGGTCGACTGGTTCCACGATCACAACGAGTCGACCCCGCATCAGCCGCGGTACCACAAGGCCTTTTGCTATCTGGAGTGTACCCTGCGTGCTGGGGATCTCACGGCCACGGTCGATCTGCGGCTCTATCTGCGGGACAAGACCGTACGACGGCTCAATCGCCTGCGTCCCCCCGAGCGCCGGCTCCACTTCCGGAGCAAGTTTCGCTTGGCCCGCGACATTCTGGAGTCGCTCAAGCCGCTGCTGCCCTCGGGGTGGACGATCTACGTCCAGTTCGACAGTTGGTACGCCTCGGCAGGGCTCCTGAAATACGTCCATCGTCAGGGTTGGCATACGGTCTGCGCCCTGAAGAGCAACCGGAAGTTCTCTGGGCAACGCCTCAATCAGTTCCCGGCTACTTTACGGCACAAGTGGTACACGCGCGTGAGCGTGACCGCTGCGGATGGGGGGACGACGACCTACTATGTGCGGGACGCTGTAGGCCGGTTGTCGGACCTTCCCTTTGACGTCCGCGTGATGTTTTCCAAACGGCATCCCCGGGCACGGTCCTGGGCGTACTTCGCAAGTACGGATTTGGCCCGCACGGTCCCGCAGACCCTGCGAGGATACGGTGGCCGCTGGAGTTGTGAGGTCGTGAACTTCTACACGAAGACCCAGTTGGGCTTGGCAGACTTTCGCGTGCGGTCGTATGAGGCGGTGGAACGATATGCAGTAGTTTCCCCGAAAAGCT
>JBMFUH010001198.1:0-1585 GCA_049966735.1 Isosphaeraceae bacterium | reverse complement strand
CCCCTGGCCCCGGCGGCCGTGCTTCTTACGTCTGAATCGCAGAAGAATCCAACGACGTTGCCGAAATCAAAGATCAGGATCGGTAGCTTCATCAGCGGTTCACTCCGGGGACGGTGCGGCCTGGGGTTCGCTCGAGACTGTTCCGGGACCGATTATAAATCCCCGGCCTCAAAAGCGGGTCGGCAGGCTCGTTGGCTGGGCGCAACACGTCCCGTCATGTATCATCATCTTCGTAGCCGATGGGTCCGGTTTCGAGTTGTGTTTTCCACGACGGCCGCACGATAAAACAGTCCACCCAGACGCCTTGCAGCGTCAGAAGGCTGGTGGCGGGCGATGAGCTCCACAATCACGATATCCGGAAACAGGCCGAGCCAACCGTCCGGCGCCGGGGGACCTCGAAGACTGGCCGTCGTCAGCATTGCGGCGCTCCTGGTCGGGCTGTTGGCATGGGCGAGCTGGCTTTTGTGGTCCCGGCGCGATATTCGCGACTTGCGGGAAAACGTGCGGCGGGGCCGCTTGTATCTCCGTCAAGGCCGTCCTGACCTGGCGTTTCAGGCGGTTTGCGACGCGCGTGATGATGAGCTGGGTGCGGATCAGGCCGTGACTCTGGCCGCCACCGCGCTCATTCGAATGGGCAAGCTCCGGATGGCGCGACTCGCCCTGGAGCGTTCGATCAGGCTCAACCCGCGGCAGTTCGAGGCCATGGTGACCCTGGCGGAACTCCACGCCGACCTGGGCAATGGCGCCCGAAGCGCCTGGTTCTTCGAGGCGGCTGCTCGCCTCCGCCCTCGTGAGTCGCGCGTCTGGCTGGCTCTGGCGCGAGTCCTCAAAGACCTCTCGGAACTTCCTCGAGCCGCTCGAGTTTTCCAGACGGTTCTCGAACTTGATCCCGACCAGAAAGAGGCATTGATCGGAGTCATTCGTTGCTGGGTGCTGAGAACCGAACCCGATCGAGCCGACCCGTGGGTGAAGACCGCGCTGGAGCGGTTCCCGGACGATCCATCAATCCTGGGGCTGGCCGCGCGCCAGGCCTGCATGCAGAATCGCGCTGAGGCAGCCATTGGCCTGGCTGATCGCGCGCTGCGGCAGGATCAGCGCAACACCGATGCGTTGCGCGCTCGCGCTCGCGCTTTGATGTCGCTGGGGCGATGGAAGGACGCGCTGGCAGATGCGGAGCGTGGCACGGCGGTCAAGCCGAATGATCTCGAATCTCTGCAGCTCCTCTCCATGATCGAGACCCGACTGGGACTGGAAGAGCGCGCGGCCGAAACTCTGAGGAAACGAAATCAGGCTCGTGAACGGGAGCGGATCATCGCTCGGTTGACGAAGGAGATGGAGCAAGAGCCTGAAGACCCCGCGCTTCGCTGGCGTCTCGGCCAAGTCGCTCTCGAAGGGGGTTTGACTTTCCTCGCGAGCCGGTGCTTCGAGGCTGCTCTCGCGCTGGACGCGAGCTACCAGCCGGCCCGCGACAGTCTCGTTGCGCTTCGCGAAAGCCAAAAGCGAATGGTCCCGGGAAAGTGACCTGTTCGAGAGTCATCTGGCATTTGCCCTTTGCCATTCGCCCTTTGCCATTCGCCATTGGCCC
>JBMFUH010001197.1:0-1612 GCA_049966735.1 Isosphaeraceae bacterium | reverse complement strand
CCCACGCGCTCCAGTGTGCTCACGGGCCGCTACAACTACCGGACGGGGATCGTCGATACCTACATAGGCCGTTCGCTCATGCGTCGCGACGAGGTGACGCTGGCCGAGCGGCTCGCCCGCGCCGGCTACCGCACCGGAATCTTCGGCAAGTGGCACCTGGGAGACAACCTTCCCTTGCGGCCGATCGACCGGGGATTTCAGGAAGCTCTGGTCTTGAAAGGAGGTGGTATCGGTCAGCCTTCGGACCTACCCGGAGGCAGCCACTACCATGACCCGGTCTTGCTCAAGAACGGCCAGATCACGCGCTATTCCGGATATTGCAGCGATATCTACACGACCGCGGCCATCGATTTCATCAACGCCTCGGCCGATCGCCCGTTCTTCCTCTACCTGCCGTTCAACTGTCCGCACGACCCGCTGGAAGCGCCTGAGCCCGAGCTGAGCAGCTATCTCAAGGAGAAGGAGAAGCTGGGCCGCGACCAGTTTGCCGCCAAAGGCTATCCTCTGCCCTCCAAGCTTGACGTGGAACGGATCGCCAAGCTCTATGCCATGGTCACGAACATCGACACGAATGTGGGCCGGTTGCTCAAGGCGGTCGCCGAGAGGGGGATTGCAGGTTCGACCATCGTCGTCTTCCTGACCGACAACGGCCCGGCGTTTGCTCGCTACAACGCTGGGCTGCACGGGCTGAAGGGAACGACCTACGAGGGAGGGATTCATGTCCCTTGCTTCATCCGCTGGCCGGGGCATTTCCCGGCGGGGCGCGAGCTGACCCAGGCCGCCGCCCACATCGATCTGGTGCCCACACTGCTGGAAGCATGCCAGGTGCCCGCGGAGAACGGGCCGAAGCTCGACGGCCGCAGCCTGCTGCCGCTCTTGCGCGGAGAGTCGATCTCCTGGCCCGAGCGCACACTCTATTTTCAGTGGCATCGCGGCGATGTGCCCGAGTTTGGCCGGGCGTTCGGCGCACGAGCCAAGCGGTTCAAGCTGTTGCGTCCCGAGCAGCAAGCGGCGAAGCCGCACCCTCCGCTGGAGCTCTACGACCTCGAGAAAGACCCGTTCGAGCAGCAGGACATCGCCAAGGAGCATCCCGAGATCGTGGCGAGGATGTACCATGATTACCTGGACTGGTTCCGCGACGTCTGCTCGCGGGGATTCGGGCCGATCCGGATTCAAGTCGGCGACGCGCGCGAGAACCCGACCTTGCTCACTCGCCAGGACTGGCATCTGCTCGACGAGCGAGCGCAAGGCCTCGGCGGCTTCTGGGAGCTGGAAGTGACCCGACCCGGTCGTTATGAGATCATCCTGAACGTGGGAAAGAGCAAGGATGTCGCCCACGCGCACGTGAGGATCCAGAACGAGGTTCTCGAACAGTCCGTTGCCACCGGGACAGAGAGCGTGGTCTTTCACAAGGTCTCCCTTGTCGCGGGACCGGCTCGACTGCACGCCTGGCTTGACGGCAGCCAGCCGGCGAGCCGGGTTCGCGACGCCCAGATCACGTGGATCAGCGACAAGTGAAACGGGGCATAGGGAATGGGGAGTGGGGAATAGGGAATAGGGAATAGGGAATACTGCCCACTGCCTACTCCCCACAGCCCACTGCCTACTCCCC
>JBMFUH010001196.1:0-1613 GCA_049966735.1 Isosphaeraceae bacterium | reverse complement strand
CCTTCATCTGCCGGAAGGGACAAAGGTTTACGTCATGGCGCCCTTGGAACGGCGCGACGGCGAGACCTTCGAGCAGCTCTGGGACGAGCTGAAGGCGTCCGGGTTCGCCCGGGTGCGCGTCGACAAGAAGCCGGTCAACCTGGACAGTCCGCCCAAGCTGAGCGTGCGCCGCAAGCACAAGGTCGAGGTGGTGGTGGACCGGCTGGTCGTCCGCCGCTCGACCCGCTCGCGCCTGGCCGACTCGGTCGAATCGGCGCTCGATCTGGGCAAGGGGGTCATTCACGTCGCCAAGGTCGGCGACGAAGCCAACGAGGCGCGCTGGCCCGTGGACCGCTACAGCCAGCACCGGTCGTGCGACCGCTGCGGGCGGAGTTTCGAGGAGCTGTCGCCGCATCACTTCTCGTTCAACAGTCCGCTGGGCTGGTGTCCGGTCTGCGAGGGCCTGGGCACGCAGCAGGGGGCCAATCCGGCGGTGCTCGTTGCCGATCCCAGGCGCGGCCTGCGCGCGGGGGCCGTCCACGTCTGGCCGTCGTTTGCGGAGTCTCCGCTCTTCGCCAGGATGATCGAGGCCCTGGCCGGGGCCGAGGGGATCGACCTCGACGCCCCGTGGGACGACCTGGAAGGCCGCCTGCGCCGGATCATCCTCCATGGCGCGGGGGAAACCTGGTACGACGTTCCGGCCGATGAAAAGAACGGCCAGCCTGGTTTCTCGTTCCAGTACAAGGGGCTCTTCCCGGCCATCGAGGAAGCCGGGCGCGTGTCGTACGTCTACCGCTGGAAGCTACAGGGGATGGTGGACGACGTCCCTTGCGCGGCGTGCATGGGCGCCCGGCTGCGCGACGACGCGGCGGCCGTCCGGTTCCAGAACCACACGCTCGACCAGATCAGCCGCTGGCCGCTCGGCCAGACGTTGGCCTTCTTCAAGGGGCTCAAGCTGACCGGCGACCAGAAGCACATCGCCGGCGACCTGGTCCGGGAGATCCGCGATCGTTTGACCTTCCTGGTCGACGTCGGCCTCGACTACCTGACCTTGGCTCGCGGCACGCCCACGCTCTCCGGCGGCGAAAGCCAGCGCATCCGCCTGGCCAGCCAGATCGGCAGCGGACTCACCGGCGTGCTCTACGTGCTCGACGAGCCCACGATCGGCCTGCACCCGCGCGACAACGCCCGATTGCTGGGCGCGCTGCGGCACCTGCGCGACCTGGGCAACACGCTGGTTTTGGTCGAGCACGACCGCGAGATCATCGAGTCGGCCGATCACCTCGTCGACTTCGGGCCCGGCGCGGGACAGTTCGGCGGCAACATCACCGCCAGCGGCCCGCCGGCGAACGTGAAAGCGAACGCGGAATCGCTCACGGGGCAATACTTGAGCGGCAAGGCGGCCATCCCGGTTCCGTCCAATCCCCGGCCCGTTCAGGAGGGGGCGAAGGTTCCGGCCCTCGTCATCCGGGGCGCACGGCAGAACAATCTGAAGGACATTGACGTCCGGATACCGCTGGGCGTGGTCAACGTCGTGACCGGCGTCTCGGGGTCGGGCAAGAGTTCGCTGATCGAGGACATCCTCTGGAAGGCTGCGGCGAAGACGCTGCATCGGGCCCAACTCACGCCGGGGG
>JBMFUH010001195.1:0-1617 GCA_049966735.1 Isosphaeraceae bacterium | reverse complement strand
CCCCTGCACGTGCTCTATCAGGCGGCGAATCAGGACCCTCCGTCGCCCCGTTCCATCAATCCGGCGATCCCACAAAGCCTGGCCAAGATCTGCCTCAAGATGCTTTCCAGGTTTCCCGAGAACCGCTACGCCTCGTGCGAGGAAGTCGCCAGAGCGCTCAGACGGTGGTCCCACGACACGCGAGCACAGCGGTACGGCGCGGATCGTCGTCATTCCGCGAGCGCCCAGATCGCCTGAGCGCACGTAGATCAACTGTAAACATGTTTTTTCATCTGTTGCTGGTCTCCCAGTGATCCAGATCACACCAGGGACCGCGCGAGCGGAACCTCGGTTCAGGGAGCGACCCGGCCAGTTCCAGCGCGACCGCGCGGTCGAGATCGTCGCGGCGAGTGGCCAGGCCGCGGAAGATCTTCAAGCCGCGCTGGCGGGCGATGATCTCGCGGCGCGATCGCCCCAGAGGAGCGTCAGGCCAGGGACCATCCTGATCCTCGAGCACGAAGAAGTAAGGGATGACCCGCACCATGTATGCCCAGTAGTCGGGGTTGTCGGTCTGGACGACGAACAGCCCCGACGGCACAAGTCCGCGATGCACGTCGGCCAGGAATCGGGGAGTGATCAGCCGGCGATGGGCCTGGCGCGGGTCGTGATAAGGCTGGGGATGATAAAGGTGCATCTCGACGACCGAGGCTTCCGGCACATAGGATGCGAGGAAGGTCTGGGCGTCCTTGACGGCGAATCGCACATGGTGCAGCCCCCTCTGATTGGCGCGGCGGGTGGCGTAGCGGATGACCATGGGGAGGATGTCGATCGCGAAATGATTCAGCTCAGGCCGGGCCAGGGCACTGCCGAGAGTGAACCGGCCGTTGCCGCAGCCCAGGTCCAGAACGACCGGCGCCACGCGGCCGAAGACCGCCTCCCAGTCGAGCGGGCCCGGCTCGGGCAAGTGCTTCATGCCCGTCCGCGACCACTCTGATTCCAGGAGGATGGAACCGGGAATCGGCACGCCAAACTCATACTCGATCTCGCCGGGCTGCATGACATGTTCCGCTTGCGGACCTGCCGAGAGGTCCGGATCAAGGATCTTCTCCTGACAACAGAAGACTCGTTCGTCTATTGTAGGTAAAACGGACTCGAAGCAAACCCATTGCGTGGACCGGGGCTCTGAACAAGAAGGGCGACAGCCGGAGGTTTGGCCGCGATGACACGATCCTCGACCATGACCGAGCTGATGGCGGTGATCGCCGCAAGGAAGGCAAACCTGGAGGTCGGGAAATCTTACGTCGCCAGCCTGATGACCGGAGGCGTGGCCCGGATCGGGCCCAAGATCGTCGAGGAAGCCGCGGAAGTGATCGAGGCCGCGGACGAACCCGGCGAGGCTGGCCGGCAACATCTGGTGAAGGAGGTTGCCGACCTCGTGTTTCATTCCATGGTCCTCCTGGGATACCACGACCTGCACTGGAACGATGTCGAGGACGAGCTGAACCGACGGTCCGGAACCAGCGGTCTGGTCGAAAAGGCCGCGCGACAGGGACAAGGGAAATTGTAACGGCTGGTGGAAGATCGAACGTATCGGAGGTCAAATGGCGCAGTGCGTTGTCCTGGCAATGAGTGGAGGAG
>JBMFUH010001194.1:0-1621 GCA_049966735.1 Isosphaeraceae bacterium | reverse complement strand
GCCACGCCGCCCCTTACGGCGTGAAATACTGGCAGGTCGGCAACGAGCTGGGCGACGAAACCTATCAAAAGGGACTGGCCAGCTTTTGCCAGGCGATGAAGGCCGTCGACCCGACGATCCAGCTCTTGGCGGCGTTTCCATCACCGGGGCTCGTGCGGCAGGCGGGCCAGTGGCTCGACTACATCTGCCCGCACCACTACGGCTGCCACAACCTCGCGGCCATGGAAGCCGACGTCGCGCGTTGCCGGCGGCTGATCGCCGACAATGCCCCGGGCCGACCGATCCGCCTGGGCATCACCGAGTGGAACACCACCGCCGGCGACTGGGGACTGGGCCGGGCCATGCTCTGGACGCTCGACAACGCGCTGGCATGCAGCCGCTATCACAACTTCATGCATCGCCACGCTGACCTGATCGAGATCGCCAACCGCAGCAACCTGGCCGACAGCTTCTGCGGCGGGATCATTCAGACCAATGGCACGAGCCTCTTCAAGACCCCCGCCTACTACGCCCAGCAGCTTTACGCCGCCCACGCCGGCAGTCGGCCCTTGGCGATCAAGCTCGACGCCGATTTGCCCTCCGACCTCTGGCTGGATACGAGCGCCACGCTCTCATGCGACGGCCAGACGCTATCGCTCTTCGTGGTGAACCAGACAAACCAGGCGCACTCGCGCACGATTGATCTTGCCGCCCTGGCTCCGCTGGACGAGATCGTGCAGGTCTGGACGCTGGCCGACACGAACGGGGCAGGGGAGCGCGACGCGGTCAACTCCTGGCGCGAACCCGATCGCATTCGGATCACGCCGGGCAAGACAACACTCGCCGGCGCGAAGCTCGCCTACCGCTTCCCACCGCTTTCGCTGGTGGTGCTGAAGGTTCAGCGAACCCCCGAGGCATGAACGCCGCTGCCGAGCCGATTGCCTGTACCGTCGCGACCGTGGAAGAGATTCTTCGCGGGTGGTTGGCCCTCACCAAGCGGCCGCGCGACGTTCGTCGGCAGCCTCCAGCCCACGACCGCCTGAGACAGTTGTTCGATGTCCTGAGCGACTGGGAAATCGTCCCGTTCGATGCACCAGCCGCGGACAAGTTCACAAGCCTTCGCCGGCGGGGCGCAACTTTGGAGGTGATCCGCGTCACGCTTCAACGGGAGGGCGTGGACATGAGCGAATCGTACCTATTCCGGCTCCCGCGTCATGCGGGATTGGCCGCGACTCGTCATCGTCGGTCATCCCCGCGCCATCCCTTTTCGGGGCGCCGAGCCCGATCTGGAGAACCACTGGGTTCCGACTCGGAATCGGGCCCAGCCATCGGTGATGGCGTTCGTGGCGCAAGCGGTCGGCTGGCGGGTGCTCTGTTACGCCTCCTCCAACCTGCTTCGAGAAGAGGCTGATCGGATGGTTCCCAAGTTCGCCGATTACTGGAAGAAGCAGACGGGCTTCTTCCCGGCTCGTCTGCTGTTCGATTCGCGTGCGACGACCTATGCAGGGCTGAATCAACTGACCAAACGTCGGATCGGTTTCATCACCATCCGCCGACGTGGCTCAGGCATGTTGACGCGTGTCGAGCGATTGAATATCGTAGGGTCCGCTGTGCGGACCAATTGCTCTGGCCGTCGGTCCGC
>JBMFUH010001193.1:0-1623 GCA_049966735.1 Isosphaeraceae bacterium | reverse complement strand
CTTGCGAGGCTTCATGATGGCAGGATCTCGCGTTCTTCTCCTCTGGTTCACAATGCTCGCGTGTCTGAACGCTTCCTCGACGCATCCTGGCGATGCGGCGCGGCTGACGCTTGATCAGGGGGCCGTGGTCCGCAGTCCCAGGGACGCCCGGCGGCTGGCCTTGGTCTTCACGGCCGATCTCTATGCCGAGGGGGCGAGCACGATCCTGGATACTCTGCGCGAAGGACGGATCAAGGCATCGTTCTTCCTCACCGGCCGGTTCCTCCGCAATCCCGCGTTTCGACTCATCGTCGCGCGTCTGCGTGACGAGGGACACCTGGTCGGGCCGCATTCCGACGCCCACCTGCTCTACGCGAGCTGGGACCACCCTCCGCGACTGCTGGTGACGCATCAGCAATTCCAGGCCGATCTTACGGCCAATCTCCGCGCGCTGGAATCCCATCAGATCGACCCACGCGGCATCCGCGTTTTTCTGCCTGCTTACGAGCACCATACCGAGGAGATCGCGCGCTGGAGCAGGGAGGCCGGGCTGACGCTCGTCAACAACACCCCCGGCACCCGATCGCAGACGGACTACATGACTGACGATGACCCCCATTTCACGCCTGCCGCGCGGATCGTCGCGTCGATTCTGGATGCCGAGCGCGCCCAACCCGACGGCCTGAACGGATACCTGCTGCTCATGCACCTGGGCGCCGGCCCCAAGCGGACCCGAGACCATCTCCACGACCGGCTGGGGGCGATCCTCGACGAACTCACCCGGCGCGGGTATCGGTTCGCACGGGTGAACGAGTTGCTGGGCCTCGATGAGCACTCCGTCAAAGGCGCGGATAAGGTGTTGAGAGGCAGATAACGTGTCGGATCACTTTGTGGCCTTGCCAAAGGCATATCCGACCGCGCCAGTCAGGACCGCCATGAGAACCGACCGAGCCCACTCTTTTTCCGCCGGATCTGAACGAGAGCCAAATAGCAGGACCAAACAGCAAATCACCGCCGCCACGACAATGAGGGCCGCGAAGCCCGGAGTGATCAATTCCTTTACGTAAAAGCCCCACCTTTCCTTGTGGAGCCGGAGGGCTTTGTTTTCCGTAAGCGCTCGCCAGTTGGTGCGCGGCCACTGGCCAGCCGAGGCGGTCCCGTCCCGTCAGGAAGGCTATCACGCCCACGTCCCGGCGCACCAACTGGCGAGCGCTTACAAAATTTCGTCGGCAGTGGCTTGTGTTACCTTCGGTTCTATCACCTCGTCGAGCACCTTGAGCAGTTGGCCGGCGCGCTCACCGGCCTCCTTGGTGGCCCGTCCCAGCGTCGGCACGCTGGGGATGGTTACCGGCCCCGCCACGACCTGCAACGGCCCCAGAAAACGACAAAGGCGCTGGCAATCCGTTGCTTGATTGTGGGCATGGCGGCTCGCTCCATCGAGGCCAAGGGGAGTCAATAGGCCCGCAATTGCACACGTTCCTATGGGAATTGTCCAGGCCGTAGCCCTCAAAAATGAGGTTTTTGAGAAGGTGCCGAACCATGAAAGAAATACTATCCTGTTTTTCTTACAACTTCAAGCCCGACCTGAAGGGTTACGGCGGGCCGAGAGCTCCCGTGGCGAGTGATTGCTGAGGTACCAAAGCA
>JBMFUH010001192.1:0-1638 GCA_049966735.1 Isosphaeraceae bacterium | reverse complement strand
CCGCCGCCGTTGACTGGCTCGATGTTGCGAGCCCCCATCAGTAATCCTTCGTCGGGCCCGTGCTCGGGAAACGGTCCGTGCTCCTTTTCGCGCTGTTTCGCGTAGGCGTTGTCGCCGCCGTAGGGACCGCCGCGAAACATGATCCGATCGGGCCGGCCGTCGCTGCTGGCGCGATGCGGCGTGACCCAGCAGATCGTGTTGCCCGAAAGGAACAGCAGGTTCACGCCGGCGTCGCGCATCGCGGCAACGCTGTGATACTGGCGGATGTCCCAGTACTCATCGTGGCCTACACTGATGAATGCCTTGCACTTGAGGCCGTGATCGGGCCGGACCATGTCGCTGTTGGAACAGTAAGTCACGTCGTAACCGTGCTGCTCCAGCCAATAACAGAGGGGAAACTCGAAGGGCAGGAACTCGCCCGAGCCGAAGGTGAGCGGGTCATTGACAATTCCATCGTACTGCGCCTCGCGACCGTAAGGCCGGTCAAAGCTGACATCGGCCCAGGGGCCCTGAACCCCGCGGGGATGGGTGTAGATCGAATAGTTGTTGGGCCACCGGTTGTAGGCCTGCCATGTGTTGTCCGAGCATTGCACGAGCACATCGGCCGGACGGCTGTCGCGGACGATGAAGACGACGTAGCTCTGCCAGTACGGCTCCGCGGCCGGATCGACCAGCGTCGTGAGCCTGCCCAGGTAGACACCGCTTGGCCAGTCGTGCGGGATCGTCAACCGCGTCGTGGGCTTCCAGAGACATTCGTGGATGTTCTTGGGGCCGGGAGTGGGAGTCTTCTGCGCGATACCATCGAAAGGTCCCAGAGTGGTCACCAGCCGCGCTCCTCGCCCGCCGTAATACCCCATGCGGAAGATCTCGATCTGAAACCGGCGCGGAGGATTGGTGGAGACCAGGACGTCGATCGCCTCGCCCGCGGCCACGCTCTGTTTCGAGCAGTACCCCTCGATCCAGGGAGACCGAAAACCGTCGCGATCGGGGCGGACCCTGGTCAACTGCCAGTCGAGCGCGCCCGGTTTCTGGTTCTCCTGGCGGATGAGGTTGGGCGTGGGAGTGTCAGGGACTGCCGCCCTGGCGCGGAAGGAGAAACTCGGGCCGCATCCGAGACCGATGATCAAGATCAATAAAGCAGGATGCCGTGTGAGCGAGCATGGATTTGTCAGTCGCCATCGTAGCGTGTTCTGAGGGTTCATCGCATCGGTCTCCCGTTCCAGGAACGTGGACAGGCATCAAGCAGATCGCAGTGGACTGCAACGTCTGGAGAGCCTGGATAGCGTAGCGGTCGTGCGCAAGACGGCGCGGGCTCCTGCGCTGTATCTTCGCGGATCGGCAGGCCCAGGTCCATGATGTTGGGGGCAACAGTGCTCTTTGCCGTCTTCACGCCGAGTGCTGACAGCGCAAGCGACGAGGCCGGTTCCCGGCGCCATTGCGGGCCACCGTGAGCCGGCCTCGGATGCGTCATCGGGATGGGGCGATCACTCGCCCTTGACCTCGATGCGATGCGCCTTCTTCTCGGGGTGTTTCGGTCCGGGCATGATCACCTCGAGGACTCCGTTGTGGAATTCGGCCGTCGCCTTGGAGGGCTCCGCGCCTTCGGGCAGCGGCAGGCTGCGGTAGAAGCTGCCGTAG
>JBMFUH010001191.1:0-1645 GCA_049966735.1 Isosphaeraceae bacterium | reverse complement strand
CCTGTTGCCATCGTTGCGAGCGATCAGCGTCATTTCGAGGTCCCGCTGGCGCGGCTCGGCAAATACATAGGTGTCCTTGAATGCCGCATTGACCTTGATGACGGGCGTACCGATCTCGCCGCAGCCCGGACCGGAGGTGAGCGTCGCGGCGGCCAGAAGTGCGCCCAGAACGCTCCGGCGGCGAATCCTCCACAACCCCAGGCCCGCGACGGCCAGCAGGACGGCGAAAGCCAGTACCGCCTTCCAGGTGCCTGTGGATCTGGGCCCGGTGGCCGGGTCGAAGGCGCGCAGTTCCGTCACGTCGAGCGTCGGCAGAACGTGGCTGTGCCGCGAGTCGGTCAGGTACTTGCCCAAGGCCTTCTTGATATCGGGGAGGGACAGCCGCGCCCTCTTGCCCAGCGGGACCCATCCGCTACGCGTGGCGAGCGAGCGCACTCCCTTCAGGTCCGTCATCGCGGCTGGCCCGGACAGGTTCTTGAACGCGGTAGCTCGAAACCGAATCGCGCCCACGGGGTTGTCACCCGGTTTGAAGAGCAGCGTATCGACGTCGTACTTGGGAAAATAGGTATCAAAGCGGTCCCCGTCCACGTTTGTGGAATACCACTCGGTCGGCACGAATCCGCCGGCGGCGCACGGCCTGGCCTCGGCAAGGTACAGCTCCCGGGACATGTAGGTTTGATCTCGCTCAACCAGCCACAGACAGCGAACGAACCTGGGCAGGTAGCCGATGGAGGGGTCGTAGGCGACCTCGAAGCGGGTGAGGGGCCCTCCCCCGGCAGACTCCCGAGTGTAAACCTCGACCTCGACGGGGTGTCCACCCAGCAGGGCGCGCTTGCGCGTGGGTACAATGCCGGGGAAGCCCGTGTCGATGTAATAGGGAAAGGTATTGTCGAATCCCCAGGAGAACGGGCTGCTCCCCAGGACAAGCGGCGGAGGGCCCCGGTCGACGGGACCAACCCCGATGTTCTGCCAGGAGAAGAGATTTCCCGGGACGAATATGGAGTCCATCTGGTCATGCGAGGCGAGGAGCTTGCCATCCCAAAGGACCTCGGTTTTGGGCACGAAGCTGGTTTCGACGTAGATCTTGCCCTGCTCCACGCGATGCTTTTCCTCACGGGCCTTCCGGAGGATCTCCTCCGTGGACCTGAACCAGCAGAGCTCCACCTGGCCGTCGCAGGCCCAGTGGCCCAGGAGCTTGCTCTCGGGCAGTTCGCTGAACTGGCGCTTGCCCTCGGACCAAACCTTGTAGATGGGCATGTTCAGCCGCCCTCCGCAGATCTCATAGTCCATCTCCGCCTTCATGTTGGCGAAGTTGGCGCGAAACGCATCCAGCGGCGTGGGAGGGGCCGCAACGGTCGAAAGCAAGATCAGCAGAAGCATGGCGCGACTCGATGAGGAAGGGTGGTCAAAACTGCCGAGTTGGTGTCCCGGCGCGTAATACCGCATGATGCCCGGAGGGTGCCGCTGGCGATAAGCTTCCGGCCAGGGCCGCTCGTAGGGTCCGCTGTGCGGACCAATCCCGGCCGATGCCCACGGTCCGCACAGCGGACCCTACAAGTGAGATCTCTGGCCGATGCTCTGGGGTCGGTCCGCACAGCGGACCCTACGGGTGAGGTGCAAGGGCCGCGGCTCAGCTCCCTCCTCC
>JBMFUH010001190.1:0-1649 GCA_049966735.1 Isosphaeraceae bacterium | reverse complement strand
GACGGCTTGTTCGGGGGCATGATGTGATAGTATGGCCCGCCCCGACCGGTATCCTGGAGCGTCCAGTATTCGCCCTTGAAGTCCCAGAGGGGAGCGTTTGATGCCTCGCAAGCCGCGATGTCTTGCCGTGGGCGACCAAAATTGAGCTGGGAAACCTGATAGACGAGGTTGGGGCCAAGCGCGTTTTGACCGGACTTGCCTTTGACCCACTCGCTGAACGCCGCCGTGTTGCTCGTGCCGTCGCGCACCGCGGAGAAACCGACCCGGCTGCCGTACGACGGATTGCCTCCCAGCCACCACGCCACGCCGTTGACCACTCCTCCGGCGTAGGAGCGATTGGTCCCGGCGTTCACCGCGTAGTTGACGCAGGTCACCCGCACGGCGTAACCGACAGCGAGGTTTTCCTCGCTGCCGGGGTTGGCGTCTGAAGGGCAAAGGTAGCCGGGAATCGCCGTGCTCATGACGGTCGTGTTGGCCGGAACCGAGTTGCCGCTCACCACGTCGCCGAGCATGAAGTTGTAGGCGTCGTAGACGGCGCGCTGCTCCAGGTAATTGGTCAGCCGAAGGTGAATCGACGAGTTTTGCGGTACTCGTCCCGTGCCGATGGTGATGAACTTGAGATCGATTCCTCCGGCGGGTGGGAGCACGTCATTGTCATTGATGTATTGATGCATCGCCAGGCCGATCTGCTTGAGCTGGTTCGTGCACTGCGCCCGGCGCGAGGCTTCACGGGCGGATTGAACGGCGGGCAAGAGCAGGCTGATCAAGACCGCGATGATCGCGATCACGACCAGGAGCTCGATCAACGTGAAGCCCTTTCGCGCCCGGAACATCGCTCAATCCCTCCAGGAGCGGACGTGATCCGCCGGGCCCTCTTCTTCCAAGACGTTTTGTACCGCGGAGAACTGCATGCCACTCATGATGATCGCTCAGGCGTGGCATGGCGAGCCAATTTTCGTTCATCTTTCATTCCATCAATCTCGTGATCATGACCGTCCGCCCACGCTTGTCAGGTTTGTTACAATGGTGCGATTCCTTGTCGTGAGCTTCACTCCGCGATCCTGATTCGACACCCGCCCGGGAAAGGACCATGTCCAACAGCGATTCAGTCACCCACTGGCTCGACGGAGTCAAGGCGGGCCAGGACATCGAGATTCAGCGCCTCTGGGATCGTTACTTCGAGCGGCTGGTGCGGCTGGCCGGCTCGCGACTGCCCGGCCATGCGCGGCGAGCCATCGATGAAGAAGACATTGCCCTCTCCGCCTTTCAGACCTTCTGCGAGCGGGCCCGCAAGGGGCAATTCCCCCAGATCGCCAGTCGCGACGATCTCTGGCGCGTGCTCTTCGCGATCACGGTCCGCAAGGCCGTGAGCGCCGTTCGGCATGAGACCCGAAAGAAACGGGGCGGCGGCCATGTGCTCGGCGAGTCCGCGGTCGGTGGAGATGGGCAGTCGGGAGAAGCCGGCTTGGCCGCCTTCCTCGGCAGGGGGCCCACCCCGGACGACGCCGTCGAGTTCGCCGACCGGCTCGACAGGCTGTTCGAGAAGCTGAATGACCAGACGCTGCGGGTGATCGCATTTCAGAAACTGCAAGGTCTAACCCGGATTATTCACACACACTCACGCACTCCATTTCGCATCGGCATAAGAC
>JBMFUH010001189.1:0-1654 GCA_049966735.1 Isosphaeraceae bacterium | reverse complement strand
CCAGCTTCTTGAGGGCCGGCTCTTCCTTGAGGGCCTCATCCAGCGTGATGTGCAGCCGGGTCGGGATCAGCTTGTTGATCTGCTCGACCCGCGCGATGGGAATGTTCAGCACCCGGCCCACGTCCTTGATCGCCGCCTTGGGCTGCAACGTGCCGAAGGTGCCGATCTGCGCCACGTTGGCGTCGCCGTATTTCTTGCGGACGTACTCGATGACCTCGTACCGCCGCTCCTGGCAAAGATCGATGTCGATATCGGGCGCTTCGGAGCGGTTGGGATCAAGAAACCGCTCGAAGAGCAGGTCGTACTTGAGCGGGCAGACGTTGCTCAGATAAAGCACGTAGCTCACGATCGCCCCGCAGGCCGACCCGCGCGCCGAGGCGGGAATGCCGCGCTCCCGCGCATACCGCACGAAGTCCCAAACGATCAGGAAGTACGAGGCGAACCCCATCCGCTTGATGATCTCCAGCTCGTGGTCCAGCCGCTCGCGCGCGGCGGGCAAGGGCGGATCGCCATAGCGCTTGCGCAAACCGGCCTCGCAGAGTTCCTGGAGATAATCCTCGGAGGTCTTCTGGTCGGGGGCCTGGAACGAGGGAAACTGCCGCTTGCCCAGGCCCAGGCTGCTGTAGTTTTCCTCGATCCCCCCGGCGATCCGGGCCGACATCGCCAGCGCCTCGTCCATGCCGGGGAAAACGGCGTGCATCTCCTCGGGACTGCGGACGTGGAACTGGTCGGAGAGCTTGCCGTCGTCGGCCACGAACCGCGGCTTGTCCAGCGGCTGATCGATCGTCTTGCCGGTGTTGATGCAGAGCAGGACGTCGTGGGCCAGGTAGTCGTCCTGCGTCAGGTAGTGAGCGTCGCTGGTGGCCACCACGGGAAAACCCAGCCGCTGGGCCAGGTCCAGTTCACGCTCCATGCAATCGCGCTGGATCCGCAAGCCGTTGTTTTGGACCTCGACGAAGAAGTTTCCCTCGCCGAAGGTCTTGTAGTACCACATGGCCAGGTTCTCGGCCTCGACCCGGCGGCCCGAGAGGAGCAGTTGCGAGAACTCGGAGCCGACGCAGCCCGACAGGCAGATCAAGCCCTCGCTGTGCTGGGCCAGGATCTCCTTGTCGATCCGGGGCTTGTAGTAGTAGCCCTCGATGTACGACCGCGACGACAGGCGCAGCAGGTTGCGAAAGCCGGCGGCGTTCCTGGCCAGGAGGGTGAGGTGGTAGGCGTAGCGCTCGTCGCCCGCTCCGCCCGACGAGCTGGTCGTCCGGTCGGTTCGCTTGCCCGGGGCGATGTAAGCCTCCATTCCCACGATGGGCAGAATTCCCGCGCTCTTGGCCTCGCGGAGGAACTCAACCGCGCCGAAGAGGTTGCCATGATCGGTCACCGCGATGGCCGGCATGCCCAGGTCCTTGACCCGTTTCACCAGGTCGGGAATCTTGCTCTGGCCGTCGAGCAGGCTGTAGTGGGAATGGCAATGCAAGTGAACGAACGGGGGGGTGGACATCGACAATCTTGCCTCGTCAAAGAGCGCGAAAGTTCCGGTGGCGTCTCATTCATCGTGATGAACCGGCGTCCACACCAGCATATCACACGCCCGAGGTACCGCCAACGGCCCCCCACCCAACACGCAGGTCGGCGGGTTTCGCTCTCGGGAAGCTATCAA
>JBMFUH010001188.1:0-1656 GCA_049966735.1 Isosphaeraceae bacterium | reverse complement strand
CCTGCGTTGGGCCGGCCGCCCCGCGCGAGCTGGCTCATCCGCCAGGCATCTACCGCAACCGCCCGGCCGAAGGGATCGCGCGGGTGGTCTGCTACACGCCCCGGCACGACATGACCCTGGCGGAACTGGGGCTCGAAGACGTCGTCGCGCTCCTCTCCGCCTGGCAAGAGCAGTATCGCGACCTCGGATCGCGGCCGGAAGTCAACCATGTGCTTATGTTTGAAAACAAAGGGGAAGTCGTCGGCGTGTCCAATCCCCATCCGCACTGCCAGATCTACGCGACCAACTTCGTCTTCAAGACGATCGCCAACGAGGCGGCCATCTGCCGGAAGTACTGGGACGAGCATCGCCGGGGCTTGATGGAAGACATCATCGCCTCGGAGCAGGCCGACGCCCGGCGCATCCTCAGCCAGAACGATTCGGCGCTGGCCTTCATTCCCTACTTCGCCCGCTACGCCTACGAGACGTTCGTGACGCCCAGGCAGGCGCATGCCAGCCTGGCCGATCTTTCAGTCGGGGAGCTGCGCGACTTCGCCGCCGTGCTCCACGAAGTCCTGGTCCGGTTCGACAACCTCTGGAAGATGTCGTTCCCCTACGTGATGGCCCTCCATCAGGCCCCGAGCGACGGCCAGCGGCACGATGGGTTCCATTTCCACATCGAGTTTCACCCGCCGCTCCGCAAGCCGAACCTCCTCAAATACCTCGCCGGGCCCGAGATCGGCGGGGGCGGTTTTCTGAGCGACACCTCGCCCGAGGAAAAGGCCGCGGAGCTGCGGGCCGTGCCCTCGGTTCATTACAAGAGCGTCACGGAGGTATCTTCTCATGTCTGAAACAGTGAATATGAGATCGGCGCGATCGTCCGCCGATTCCGCCGCGAGCGCGGATGTGGACGAGTTCCTCGAGCGGATCAAGAGCGGCGGAGCCGCGGGGCTGTTCGCGACCGGCGATCCCATCGTGATCGCCCGGGCGCCGGGGCGGCTGGACGTGATGGGCGGGATCGCCGATTACTCGGGCTCGCTGGTGCTCCAGTGGCCGATCCGCGAGGCCACGCTGGTAGCCGTCCAGAAGACCGCGGAACCCGGCCTGGAACTCGTGAGCCTGCCGACTGATCCGGACCATGGCCCGCGCCACGTCGAGGTGGATGATCGGGCGACGAGGGAACTGCTCGCGGGAAGCTACGAGGCCGCCCGCCGCTTCTTCAGCGGCGAGCCGTCGCTCCACTGGACGGCTTACGTGGTCGGTGTGCTCATCGTGCTGGAGCGCGAGCTGGGCCTGCGCTGCGACCATGGCCTGCGGATTCTTATCGACTCGCATGTGCCCGAGGGCAAAGGCGTCAGCTCCTCGGCCGCGCTCGAGGTGGCGACGATGCAGGCGGTTCTCGGCCTGCTTGGCGCGACCGTCGACGGCAAGGAGATCGCCCGACTCTGTCAAATGGCCGAAAACTTCGTGGTCGGGGCCCCCTGCGGGATCATGGACCAGATGACCTCCGCGCTCGGTCAAGCCGACGCCTTGCTGGCGCTTCTCTGCCAGCCAGCCGTCGTGCGGGGTTTCGTGCCCTTGCCCCCGTCGATCGCCTTCTGGGGGATCGACTCGGGTATCCGGCACGCGGTGAGCGGAAGCGATTACACGTCCGTGCGAATCGGAGCCTTCATGGGC
>JBMFUH010001187.1:0-1665 GCA_049966735.1 Isosphaeraceae bacterium | reverse complement strand
TCTGTTCAGATATGATTGGTCAACGCCTGTTCAGACAAACTATGTCGTGCGCCCCCCCGGCAATGCCAGGATAGACCTCTCGGGCAACACACGATTGGACTTCAACATCGGTCACCTGAAGGTGCAAGGGCGAGAAACCCCTGCCGCATCCCTGAACGGCGAGCAGATCACCGACCTGCATGCCATGCATGGCGCTCAGATCGATCTTCAATCGATGGTTGTTCATCATTTCGACAATGGTGCCGATGAGCATCCCGTCGCGGAGGTAGTTCGCCCACTTGGCGGGCAATTCCGGAAGGCCGTCGGCTCGGGGAAGAGCGCCTCCCAAGTCAACGTTTCCTCCCACGTAGAGGACACCCCGAGCGTCCTCCCTTGGCTCTTCTCCGGTCGTGATCTTGCGGCAAAAGTTTGCCATATCCTCACGTTCGATGAGATAGACCCTCGGACCCCACCGCACGGGGTAAAACACTTGCAACGGCTGCCTCGGACTCGGCTTTGCCGGGGTCAGGGTCAGCAGGCCATCGGTGTACGAGACATACCCCGAATCGCGATCATAGACACCGCAACATCCCGACCAGATGAAGGAATAGACGCCATCGGCGCGGAGAGGCAAGCGCAAGTTCCAGCCCAGGCCATCGCCCTGGTAATACTCTCCGGCGTACGGCGCAACATCGCCCAGGGGTTTCCCTGGAGGAGTTGGGAACCTGTGTCTGAAATCATGGTCCCCGGCGGGCCAAAGCAACCCGATCAGGACGCCGACGATGCCCGCGATCACAAGCATCTCCAGCAAGGTCGGTCGGCGAAGATGGAACACCCCCCACCGCCGCACTGGCTTACCAGGCGGGCCATCTGGCAGCTCATCGAAGAGAGAATCGTGTGACTTGTTCACGATGGCTCGCTCACTGGCTCAAGGAGATCACGGCCACATCCTCACCATCCAGCGTAAGCTCCGTCTTGCCGATGGACCAGGTGACGTTCTTGCCGCTCAACAGCTCACGAGAGGATCGCGGCCCGACGGTCTCGAGGCTGATCGACACCGTTCTCCGCTCGCGGCTGTCGTTAAAAACGGTCAGGTAGCGTGTTCCGGTCTCGCCGAAGCGTTCCAGGTGAACGTGCTCGTCGCTCGATCGGGCCTGCGTGATCGGCTCCCAGCCGGCCTCGGCGACGAGCTTGCAGAGCGGGACGTACTTGCGAAAAAGAGGCCGGTCGCGGTCGTAGAGGTCGGGCCGGGTGAAGTAATGCCCCTCCGATGCGTTGTGGCTGAAGAATCCCGGGAAGAAGCCGTAGGCCAGCGACCGCTTCATGTACTTTTCCACAAGTGCATGGGAAAAATTCTCGAAAGCCGTGTTCATGAGAAAGCAATAAGGCTTCCCTTTGCAGAGAGCGCGGCGATAGAGCAGGTCGACGTCGGTCATCGGCCGCCAGTGGCCGCGCGGGTTCCAGTCGGTTTCCGTGCCCAACACGTCGAGCAAGGGAGCCAGCCAGCAGAGCCGGTCGGGCGTGGCGTTAGCCATCATCAGCTTATTCATACCGTGCACGTCTTTGGCGATCGCGCGGATGTACTCGAAGGCGATCAGGCCGCGGAAGATGGCGGGCCTCCGCGTGTCCAGAGAGAAGACGAGCGGCGTGTCGGCCGCGGCGAAATGGTCGCGGCGGAAGTCCAGC
>JBMFUH010001186.1:0-1673 GCA_049966735.1 Isosphaeraceae bacterium | reverse complement strand
GCCGTCGCCGTCATAGTCGAACAGGGCGACCCCGGAACCGTTGGCCGATGGGAAAAGCTTCTCCTCCGTCACCCCCGAAACGTGGACGAAGTCGACCCCCGTCTGGACAGTGATCTCCTCGAAGCGGAAGGGACTGGACTGGTCTTGACGGCTCATCGCCACCCGCAGCGGCCCCCTGAACACGCGGATGTCGCCGGAATCGCCGGGGATTTGCCGAGGCGCCGGGAATTCCACGAGTTCGAGCGTCGGGTCGGGTGTGAACGTGTCCGGGGCCGCAACCACCGGTGGCGCCGGCCGGTTCGCGAAATAGGCCGCGACCACCAGGGGGCCGAGCAGCAGAGGATAGACCTTCCACCGTGACGATTGAGCGCCATTGAATAACATAAGCATTTCAATATAAATGATTTATGTAAATAAGATGCAGGCAATGGATCGAGGGGCGTGGCGCCGGACGACGATGTCCCAACGGCTTGCCAGCGCCAGCGTGTGATTTTACCGATGTTGAACCCGTCTTGTCGAAAGGAAAAATCAGACGCGTTCATCATGCGAACGCGTCCGGGAGAATACGGTTCTGGTGTTCACTTGGCACGGCGGTAAATTCATTGAAAAAGGGAGGGAGGCTAGTTGACTTTGCGGAGTCTTGATCTCAAACTCCACGAATGATGGAGTACAATGTTGCCGTCGATGGTCACCTCTGTTGGCGATCGGCCTTCCTGGACCGCCCTGAATTGGAATGATTTCACGTTAATCTTTGTTAACGGCGGGTTCTTTTGGCGGTGGATGGTTTGGCTCTATCTTTGTTCCGGGTCCATATCACGCACGATCTCTCATGATTGAGGAGGATTGAATCGATGCAAATTTCACGACTGTTACGCTCCAGTATGGTGCTAGCAGGACTGGGGTTTTTCGCGGTATCCCTGGTTCCCGGCTGCGGTGAAGAGAACCAGACGGGTACCCAGGTAAAGACCGACCCGAAGGCCGACGCCGATCGGGCAAAAAAGATCGCGGAAATGTACGGCAAGAATCCGCCGGGCAAGAGTCAGCAAGGCAATGGGGCGTCAGCACCGTCCCCCGGGGCCAACAAGTAAAGCGACTGTGGTCTTGAAGGGGCTGGGCCTGGCAGCAGTTCTCGCATGAGACCCGCGCTCAGTTTGATCGATTGTATCTTCCGCGGGAGCGTTGGAGATGGGATTGTGCCGGCCGGGACGAGAAGTTGAAGTCGGCTGAGAATCTCTGGCCGGAAGCGGACTTTTCAACGCTCATCTCCTGCATGTCAGTCGATATCTTTGGTTTTCTTCCTTTCATTGCCCGTGATCGTGTCATGAAAGGCTCAGATTGGCTGCAGGTTCTGGCACGCCCCGCGACCTGATCGCGGCTTGGTTGTCGTTCTTTGTTTCTTCGATCGTCGCGCTGTTTTCTTCTTTATTCTCGAGAGGACTGGTCAATGAAACGTCGGACGAGGGTAGGCTTCACGCTCATCGAGCTACTCGTGGTCATCGCCATCATTGCGGTGTTGATTGCCCTGTTGCTCCCAGCCGTCCAGTCGGCCCGCGAGGCAGCTCGTCGCGCCCAGTGCACCAACAATCTCAAGCAGATTGGCCTGGCGCTGCACAATTACCACAGCAGCAACGGTGTCTTCCCGATGGGTGGTTCGAACAACAACACACAGCTAG
>JBMFUH010001185.1:0-1676 GCA_049966735.1 Isosphaeraceae bacterium | reverse complement strand
GATCGAGACAGCCCGGGCTGTTGCCGCCCGCGTGCTCGAACTCGAAACCGCCCAGGCCGTGACGGCAGTGCTCACAACCGCCCTGCGGCAGGCCCTGGGGGACCATCCCGCTCTTGCGCCCGCGGCCGCGGGGCGATGAACCGAGATGGTTCGATGCGCCGAAAACCGACGGATCAGCCCTTGCTTTTTCCGGTCTTGCCGTCCGCGGTCTTGCCCCCGATTGTGCCCAGGGTTCGGATGTACCGGCGTTTCGTCGAGCTGGCGTCCGAACACAGACCACACAGGCCACACCGTAGTCGTCGATCCGAGGATCCCAGCCGATTGCCGGGCGCCCGCTTCTCGAGCCGAATTCGCCAATCTCAAGCGCGGCGACGGGAAGCAGGCCGACAACCTTCCGGCACGGCCCGCGAACCCAGCACGCGGGCAGGAGAACAAGATCACCCCGGATCGTCGTGCCATGATTCGTCGCAGGACATGACTACACCCAGCAAGTTGCGTCTCCGATTCGCCAAGCGGGGAAACCTGCGCCTCGTCAGTCACCACGATCTGATGCGCTGTCTGGAACGAATGCTGCGCCGCGCCCGGATTCCCGTGGCCCTGAGCCAGGGCTTCACTCCCCGGCCCAGGGTGGTCTTCGCCCTACCGCTGGCGCTGGGAATCGAAGGATTGGACGAGGTCGTCGACCTCGAGCTGTCTCAACCGGTCGAGCCGGAGGACGTGCTCTGCCGACTCAGACGGGTCGCCCCCGCGGGGTTCGATTGGACCCTGGCTCAGGTGCTTGACCCCGGCTCCGCTCCCCCCAGGCCCTTGGCGGCGGAATACTGCCTCCAACTGCCCGAAGAAAGGCGAGAGCCGACGCGCCAAGCGCTCAGCGCGCTTTTGGCCAGCGCAAGCTGCCAGGTGACCCGGCGACGACCCGGCAGCCAGCGCGTGCGGACGATCGACTTGCGGACGTTTCTCCTGAGAGCCGAACTGACCGACGAGGGAATGCTCTGGGCCCGTCTCAAGGTCTCTCCAGACGGTTCGGCACGCCCCGAAGAACTGCTGGAATGCCTGGGGCTCCGTGATCTTCTCGACCAAGGGGCCTACCTCGTGCGAACCCAGGTGGAGCTTGCCTGATGGAGAAACCGCCAGCCACACCCAGGAGGCAGGACAGGATGTCGCCGATGTTCCATGGTCAGAGCCGCCCAGCTGGACCAGAAACCAGCCGGGCCCGCTCGGCGAGGCACTGACCCGACCGCACATTCACCGTTCGAGGCCCGGATTCATCCGCCGGCCCAAGACCAATCTTACACGCCAACGCTAACCGCGTTCGTCCTGGAAAGAAACCGTATGAAAAAAGAAATGCTGATCAATGTCCTCCAGCCCGAGGAGTGCCGGATCGCGATCATCGAGAACGGCGTTCTCGAAGAGCTGTACGTCGAGCGTACCAGCCACGAGAGTTACACGGGCAACATCTACAAGGGAAAGATCGTCAACCTCGAGCCGGCCATCCAGGCGGCATTCGTCGATTTCTCGGTGGGCCGCAACGGCTTCTTGCACGTCTCGGACGTCGAGCCTCAATACTATCATCGCAATCAGGCTCCCGGCGACGAGGCCGACACGGCCGCCGGTCCAGGCTCTGGATGCCCCTCCGGATCCAGGTCGCGCGAACCGCGCCGCGATCGCGACCGAGG
>JBMFUH010001184.1:0-1710 GCA_049966735.1 Isosphaeraceae bacterium | reverse complement strand
GCCAGACAATCCCTTCAGGCTCCGGACTGGACCGGGAATTCACGGGGAATCCCGCTGGGGGTGCGTTCATCGAGGCCGGGGGCGATTCCTGGGCCTCGGCGATCGGGCTGGGAGGGACGGCTGCCTGAGCGCCGCGAGCGCCCCGCTGCGGCCACTGCGCCGCGCCGGAGGGACCGATGGCCGCGATTTGCTGCCAGGCCTTGGCTCGAGACTGTCGAGCGACGGGATGGTCCGGGACATCGGCCAGCAGGGCTTCCGCCGCCGTGAGAATCCGCGGCCATTTGCCCTCGGCCAGCGCGAGATACAGTGCCTCGACCTTGGGGGCCGTGGTTTTTTGTTTTCCTTCCAGGTCGCGGCGGACGGCGGCCACGGCGCTCTGGGCCGCGGTCACGCCGGCCCCGGCCGCCAGCCGCTCGGCCCGATTCAGGTGTTCGTGAGCCAGGCCGAATTCACCGCGGCGTGCTTCGACTCCGGCGTTGTTCCAGGCCTCGGCGATCTCGCGGTACCGTCTGAGGGCCGGACCGCTGATCTTGTACCGGGCCAGCTCCTCGATCCGCTCGAGCGCCCGGGCCGGTTCACCGGCGTCAAGGTCGCCGCGAATCTCGTCAGCGACCCGGTCGGCCAGGCTCAGCCTTGCCGCCGCGAGTGAATCGGGAGGCGCGCCCAAGCGTTCGGCGAGCTGAAGGTCGTCGATCGCGCCGGATAGGTCATCGGCCGCGCCTCGCCGGTTGGCCCGGGCGATCAGATCGAGCCCGAGCTTGCCGCGAAACTGCACGGCCTGGTTGTGGTCCGCGACGTCGGGGCGGTTGGCCAGAGCATAAGCCTCATCGAATCGGCCAGCCCTGGCGGCCTCCTCTGCCTGCCGCAGGACGATCCGCCAATGTCCCAACATGGTTGACTCGCCGCCCGGATTGACCATGGGGATTTCACTCTCCGCCATCATACGCTGCTTTGCGAATGCCGCTCAACCCATCGTTCCGAGTAGGGTGGGCGCCGCCCACCCTACGATGCTGCCGCCGCACGTTTCCAGCAGGGTAGGCAGGGCCCACCCCACCAAAGCCCCGGTTGTTGCA
The DNA here is from genome assembly GCA_049966735.1 of Isosphaeraceae bacterium. Taxonomy (GTDB): domain Bacteria; phylum Planctomycetota; class Planctomycetia; order Isosphaerales; family Isosphaeraceae; genus Aquisphaera. Next base: position 637 of record JBMFUH010001184.1, on the reverse strand, counting down.
CGCGAACCCTCGATCAGAGGCTCTTGCCCGGCTTCGAGCCCGTGCCGGGAGTGCTCTGTCCAAACTCGGCGTCAATTTCCTTGACCACGTCGCGGGTCGGATTGGTGATCACCGGCACGCCGGTCTCGACGTAGTGCGCTTCCATCTCGGCCTTCCGCTCCATGACCTCGAGCCGCTTCTCCAGGTTGGTGACGGTCTCCCTGGCACGCGACAGGGCGCTGCCGTCGAGATGCTGGAACTCGTTGGCGGCCTGAGTGGCCTCGATCTGGTGCAGCTTGGCCTCAAGCTGATCGAGCTTGGCCGACAGGGCCTTCTTCTGGGCCATCATGTTTTCGAGCTGCTTGCGGAAGGCGACGACCTCGCTCTGCCTGGCCTTGAGGGTTGTCTCCTTGGCCTCCAGGATGTTCTTGACGATCTTGAGCGAGTCGTACCGCCGTCCCAGGTCGGCCTTGACCTCGTCCTCGGTGTAGGCGACACGGGTGTGGCCCGCCAGCCGGTACTCCCCGGTTTTCAGGCTCTCCCGGAGTGTCAGCATTGCCTTCGTCTCGCCGTCCATGTTGGCCCGGATGGTGGCGATTTCCTTGTCGAGGTGATCGACATCCACCTCGGCTCGCGCCAGCTTCTCGATGTTGTCACG
>JBMFUH010001183.1:0-1717 GCA_049966735.1 Isosphaeraceae bacterium | reverse complement strand
CCGACGCAACTTTTGTTCAGTAGCCCTCCCTTTGAAAGTGCGAAACTCGAACTAAGTAAGTAAACGGCAGGCGCAATACCGTTCGTGGGACGTCGAACAGAGCTTCAAATCAGGATGACCGCCCCCAAACCCTTGGGGAAGATTGGCGGTCCAGCACGAGGGAAGCCATGTCGGAGAACCCCACTTTTCGACCGGCAACGCCTTGGGGTTGGGTGATCTGGGCCGTTCGGAACTACCTTAGAGTCGACCTGGCCTGGCGGAATCGGCTGCGTCTTGAACGACGAGATCTTCAGGTCCTTCAGAATCTCCCCCTGGGTGTCGGCCTTCTCCTCGCCTCCAACCATGCCGATGAGACGGACTTCAAGGCTTGCCTGGAACTCTCCGGCCGCTGCAACCGCCGTTTCCTCTTCATGATGAACCGAGAGGCATTCGACGAAGGTCACGGTGTCGCCGGCTGGTGGCTCCAGCGCCTGGGCGCTTTTTCCGTGGAGCGCGGGGGTCAAAACGAGGAGGCCAAGCGCTTCGCCATCGAGGTGGTGAAGCGGGGACAGGAGGTACTCGTCATCTTCCCGGAAGGGGAGATCTACTACCTGAACGATCTGGTCCAGCCGTTCAAGAGCGGTGTTGTCGACATCGGAATGCAAGCCGTGGTCGAAGCGCGACGAACCCAGCCAAACTGGACGGCATACCTGGTCCCCATGGCTATCAAGTACCGTTACCGCCAACCCATTCGCCCCCTCTTGGAGCAACGGACACGATCAATGGAGCAGCGGCTCTTTCAGCGCATATCGGGCGGCTCGCTCCCGCGGCGGTTGGCTCTCATCGTGGCGGAACTCTTGCATCGCCAGGAGCTCATTCATCGTCTGAAGCCCGATCCGGATCGTCTCGCTGAGTTGAGCGAGCGTGTGCAGGAGGTGCGTCAGGCAGTCCTCGCGGAGATGGAGGGCCACTATCCAGGACTCCCCGTCGGCTCCCAGGCCCAGACCATGGATCGTACGTGGCGGCTCAGTTCCTTCCTGCGGAATTTGCCGCGGCAGAGTAGGAACTACAGCGACCTGGGTCGCGCACGGCTTCGCAACGACCTGGCAGCGCTCAAGCGTGTCGCCCAGATGGGAAGCTGGCAGCCGCACTACGTCGACCTGGATCCGTCTCAGGAACGGCTCGCGGAGATGGTTCTCAAGCTGGAGCGCGAGGTCTACGGGACCAACCGGCCACGGCAACTGGCCAAGCGAGACGTCTTTCTTCGCATCGGCGACCCCATCAACCTGGGGCGCTTCGTCCCGTCCTATCTTGAGGATCCACAGGCGGTCCGCCACCAGGCCGCTGAGCAACTCCGTGACGTGATCCAGAACCTCATCGCAGCCATCCTAAGCACGCCGACACGAGCTGAATGAACGATTCGGTCGACCGTTCGAGGGGATGACTCGGGTCGGATGTCAAGAACAGACATTGTAGCAAGGATACCAGGTCATTGGAGAATGGCGGTTCCTGAGATCCTAAGCTGCCTTCGGCAAAGCAGTTCGGGCTTCTTTCCTGTAAACCTTCGGTCATCCCGTCTTGCCATGCTCGGCGCGCACGCGTTTTCAGGCCCGTTCGTATTCGCGGGCTTGCCTCGATCTCGGTTTGGGCTGGGTCGTGACGGGGAGCACGACGAATCGGCAAGCTAGAGCGGTTTTCGGGTCGATCGCTCACCGTAGGGTCCGCTGTGCGGACCGAC
>JBMFUH010001182.1:0-1721 GCA_049966735.1 Isosphaeraceae bacterium | reverse complement strand
GCGGCCGATGGTCACCGTGGACACAGTCGTCTTCAGCTTCTTCGACGATGCGCTCCGGGTGCTGTTGATCCGCCGCGGGCATGAACCCTTCGTCGGCAAGTGGGCAATCCCGGGCGGCTTTCTTGACATGGACGAACCCGTGGAAGCGGCCGCTCGCCGTGAGCTGAAAGAGGAAACGGGGCTGGAGATCAAGGGCACGATCGAGCCGTTCGGCTTTTTCGGCAACCCTGGCCGCGACCCCCGCGGGCGGACCATCACGCTGGCCCATGCGGCCGTGATTCCAGGTGGTCACCACGAGATCAAGGGAGGAGACGACGCGGCCGAGGCGGCCTGGATCAATGTGGCTGAAGCCGTCGAGCTGGCGTTCGATCACGACCAGATCCTCGCCAGCGCGCTGAGCTGGCTGAGAGAAGGTGTCGTTCAAGGAGACCTTGGCTTGCGACTGCTGCCGGCGACGTTCGAGACACGCGAGGCCCGCAATCTCTTTGGGGCTCTCGGCTCCTCCAGTATCCAGGCGCGGGGATGGCTCAGGAAAAGGATCCGTTCGGGGAAGATCCTGGCCCTGCCCGGGAGCCGCTTCCAGGTGGTCGATCCGGCCAGGTGAGTGAATTCACGAGGCCAGGTCAGCCTCGCAAAGGATGTCGAAGCCCATCTCGTTGAGCGTGCGGCTGGCCTGCTCGTTGTTGTCGATATGCATGGCCACGGCGGCGCGACCGTGGGGATGGACGATGAGCGGGTACGCGTAGTGAATGTTGATCTCGGCCTGCAAAAGCGCCTGGCAAAGTTCGGCCAGGGCATTGGGAGAGGTAGAGAGCTCGACGGCGATCAGCTCGTTCTCGGCGAACGTGTGCTTGTTGAGAGCCAGGATTTCCCGGCCCTGCTCGGGATGGCTCAGGATCAGCCGGATGATCGAGCAATCGGCCGAGTCGGAGATCGTCAGGCCGACAATCTTGACCTTGCTGCCATGAAACTGGCGCACCACTTCCAGAAGCTGGCCCACCCGGTTCTCGAGAAAGATCGAAAACTGGGTGACGGTGGGCCAGTTGCGACCGTGGAGGGTTTCCAGTTCAACTTCACTGCCGCCGTCGTCCTCGCCAAAGCTCATGAGTCCCTCGTCTGTTCGGGGCGAAGGGATACGGTCTTGCATCGTCCTAACTTAATGGGTACCACGCACTCCGGTCAATGCCTTCATGTGGGCTGGGCCAGGTCTAGTTGCTAGTCGCTCGTTGCTAGAGCCGTTTGCTTTTGAGTTGCGGATTGGGTGGGTTTTCGGTTCTGTGGGAAAGCTCGCGCTGGAGGCCGCGACTTCGAAACCGTCAAGCCGTGGTCTGGGACTGCCTTGCCGGAATTGTGTTGGACTTGAGAGAATTCCGCGGTAAAGTCTCGTGAACGAACGTCCAAACCCGCGATGTCGATTGCCTGGCCGCAAGTGGATGCCTGGCTGATATCGCCAGGTGCCTTGCCTTCGCCGATCGATCAAGGAGCAAGGGATGGGCTCGATCGTCGCCAGCGAACAGGATCGAGGTTGGCTGACCGGTGATCCCAGCATCTGGAGTCAGGATGCGGCCCGGGTCCTTCAGCTCAGTTCATGGATGATGATTCTGGGAACCGTGCGGCTCGTTTGCGCGACGGGAGATTACGCCTCGGCCTTCCTGACGATGAATCATTCCGGCTGGCCGACTCTTGCCACCCTCGGGCAATTCCTCCAGGACAACTCGCTG
>JBMFUH010001181.1:0-1738 GCA_049966735.1 Isosphaeraceae bacterium | reverse complement strand
ACAGCGGACCCTACGATATTTGATCAGCGTGCAAGCCGTCTGCAAACCGCTCTAGGGCAGATTAGTCCACCCGAGCGTCTCGCACAACCCCCCGCCACGGGCCAGGCCCTTTTCATTCTCGCGGGCCGGATGAGGGGCTGTCCGCGAGACAGGCAAGCGGCAAACGAATCGGCCCGGTGCGGGGTACCTGGTTTCAACTTCCTTGAGCGGCCGGTAAGATCGCGGGAAATCACCATGCGCGGCGCCAAGTGGACCCTACCGGACAAGGAGTCGACGACCCATGCCCCGTCTTTCACGAATCTTCCGTCTGGCCCTGGCAACGGCTCTCGCTCTGATGGGCTCCGTGTGGAGCTCCGCGGTTGCCGCCGATCCCTGGCTCACGATCAAAGGGCAAGGCGGTCCGGGACAGGGCAAGCATGTGGTCCTGGTCAGCGGAGACGAGGAATATCGTTCGGAAGAGGCGCTGCCGCAACTCGCCAAGATCCTGGCGAAACATCACGGGTTCGACTGCACCGTGCTTTTCGCGGTCGACGACAAGGGCGTCATCAGCCCCACGCGCACCGATCACATCGCCGGACTGGAGGCACTCAAGACGGCCGACCTGATGGTGATCCTGACCCGGTTCCGCAACCTTCCCGACCACGAGATGAAGCAGATCGTCGACTATGTGAACTCGGGCCGGCCGATCGTCGCGATGCGCACGGCGACACACGCGTTCAACCTCAAGCCGGGTAGCACCTTCGCGCGGTACTCGTGGACCAGCAAGGAATGGGACGGTGGCTTCGGCCGGCAAGTGCTGGGCGAGACCTGGATCGACCACCACGGCCACCACGGCAAGCAGAGCACGCGCGGCATCATCGCGCCGGGCGAGGAGGGCCATCCCATCCTGCGCGGGATCAAGAGCGGCGACATCTGGGGCCCGACCGACGTCTATCGCGTTCGTCTGCCGCTGCCCGGCGACAGCAAGCCGCTGGTCCTGGGCCAGGTGCTCGAAGGGATGCACCCGACCGATCCGCCCGTCTCCGGCCCGCAAAACGAGCCCATGATGCCGGTTGCCTGGGTCAAGACGTTCACCGGCACGTCCGGCAAGCCCGCGCGCGTTTTCACCACCACGATGGGCGCGTCGCGAGACCTGCTCAGCGAAGGCACCCGGCGCATGCTGGTCAACGCCTGCTACTGGGCACTAGGCCTTGAGGACAAGATCCCCGAGAAGAGCAACGTGGCGATCGTGGGCGAGTACAAGCCGCTTTCTTTCGGCTTCGGCGCCCACAAGAAAGGCGTCAGGCCCGAGGACCTGGCGGGGGAGTGAAGGCGATGACAGCCGGCCCGCCCTCCGCGTTCTGTAGGAGAACTCGCCGCACCTGGTCACAGCCCCATTTGTCGTTTGACTTCATCCCAGGGGACGGACTCGGTCCCCCGGGCGCGTCTTTCCAGCATTGCCATGAGCTTTGGATTGGCTCGAGTTCGCGCGACTTCCTTGTCGAACTCGTCGATGGAGACGAGCAGGAATTCGCTGCCGTCCGCCAGTCGGACAATCAAATCGTCGGCGCGGGCCTGGTCAAGGAGATTCGCAATCTCTGGAGACGCCTGTGGAAGCTCGATGGTCTTCATAATTCGTATTTCTCTCCGTGAATATAGAGAACGCTGCCGTCCTTGAAGCCAACTGCAACGATCCTTACTGTGCTACGAACTTCGAGAATCTTGTACGCCGGACACGATTTCGCAAGCGATTCCGTGG
>JBMFUH010001180.1:0-1739 GCA_049966735.1 Isosphaeraceae bacterium | reverse complement strand
AATTGACCGTGAGCACGGACCTGCCCGAGCAGCCGGTGGTTCGCGTTCCCATTTACTTCGTCGATCAGGAGGCGTCTCCGTGAAGCAGCCAACGAGTCGCGGATTCACGTTGATCGAGGTTCTGGTTTCCGTCTCCATCCTCTCACTGCTCATGGCCCTGCTGCTTCCCGCCGTGCAATCGGCCAGGGAGGCCGCGCGCCGGGCTCGCTGCGCGTCCAACTTGAGGCAGATCGGCCTGGCCCTCCACTCCTATCACTCCGCGTTCAATTGCTTTCCGGAGGAAGTCAACGACTATAGGAGCTCGCCAGTCTGGGTCCTGCCGAAGTCAGGGCCCGCGCGGCCTTTCGCCGCTCTGTCCCGTCTGCTTCCCGACCTGGAGCAGCAGCCTCTTTTTTCATCCATCAACTTCGATATTCAGTTCCTCCGTCCGGGCGGGCCGGCACCCAATCCGGAGAACACGACGGCGTTTGGCGTGACGCTCGACGTTCTCCTCTGTCCCTCGGACGGAGACACGGCTATCCGGACGCACGGGAACAACTACCGGGGAAACTTCGGCGTGGGTCCCTTTTTTGCCAGATCCGCCGAGTCTCCCGACAGCTCCAACGGTTTCTTCACCTATCCGCAATGTTTGAGCGCCGCGTCGTTCCCGGACGGTCTGGCCCACACGGCCGCGTACTCCGAGAGGCTGCGCGGCAGCGGAGGGCCCCCGGGCGCACCGGAACGCGACTATAGCGACCTCTCGTTTGAGCCATCGGCCCTGATCAAAACGGCGGACTGGGCGCTCATGTGGTGCCGCGTCGCCTCGGTGTCGCACTTTCCGGGAAATACCCGCTCCGGATACACGTGGCTGGTTGCCGGTCGAGACACGACCATCTACTGCCACGCCCAGGAACCCAACGGCATCATCCCCGACGGCCTGAACGGACCCACGCAGATCTGGGGCATCGCGACCGCTCGGAGCTGGCACCACGGAGGGGTCAACGTTCTGATGGGCGACGGATCGACGCGATTTGTACTGGATTCGATCCAGCGGGGAATCTGGAGGGCCCTGGGTACTCGAAATGGAGGTGAGCTCGTCGAGTGAGAAGACCGCCGTGCTTGGTAATCACGACTTCACTACCCCAGACGAAGGGACCGATTCAGATGCGACCAAGAACAACCTACGCATGTCTCTTTGCGCTGGCGGCTTGCGTCTCTTTCCTCTGCGGCGCTGCGTTCGGCGGCGGGACGCCGGGGACGAAGTTGAGCTCCGCGGACATGGCCCGCCTCAGCGGGAGCTCTCCCGAGGCTGGCAGTTGCGACATCGACTGCGAAATCTATCAGTTCTGGTCCTACAACCCAGGGCTCTGGAGCTGCGCAGCCATAGCAGACACCACCCCCTGTGATCTTTGCCAGCAGGCCGGAAACGGCTACACCAGGCCGGGGATGGCTGGAGAGTGCCTCGGGCACTGGTACAAGGAGGGTGCTGCGCAGGATTGCGGCCTGAAATCATCTGCTGGCTCGGCGGTGTGCCTGGCCCAAGTCTGCGTGGGGACCGGCCAATGGGGACCCGGCGCGTGCAACAATCCTAAGGCAGCCGTTTCCCAGTAACGACTCTCGGCCGTTGCATTCTTTCCGTCGTCGCCCGGGGCTGCTCCCGGGTCCTGATGAACGAGGGGAGCGTTCCATGAGAGGCTCAAGCGCGCGCGGATTCACGTTGATCGAGGTTCTGGTTTCCGTCTCCATTCTCTCGCTGCTTA
>JBMFUH010001179.1:0-1743 GCA_049966735.1 Isosphaeraceae bacterium | reverse complement strand
GTCTCCTTCAACCTCGACCGCCGTCCGGTAGTTGTGGCCGTGCAGCCGCTCGCAACTGTCGCCTTCATACGTGATGAAATGACCTGAAGAAAAGACGAGATAATCCTTGGTGACCCTCACTTTGAAACGCGAGCTCGGCACGACGCTAGACTCCGGAAACGTGACAGCTCTCGATGGGGATGCTGGACCCGAATTCACGGCCCCGACCAGCTTGCGGAACCCGGGCGACGTGGTAACTCGATTGTCCCATCTCGCAGCGCGGCGAACAAGGCGGCCGTGACTAGGTCGGCTGTCGTACCCGGGTTCAAGAGATTGCCCTGGCTCCTCAGCCTGGTGTCGAATTCCCGACAGAGCCTGAGGCTTCTTTCAGTGGCCGGCCAGCCCGCCTCCAAGATCTGCGCGGCCCTGTGGCGCACCACCTCGGCGGCTTCGCGGCCTGCCTTCCGGACGATGAGCGAGTCGTGATGCCGCGCAATGACCTTGAGATATGTGGTTAGTATTGCTGTTTCGAGCGGGGCGTCGCGCAACGAGCCTTGAAGCATCGGCAACGCCTCGTGCAAGACTTCCTGAAACCCGTTGGCGTACTGCCTGGCGACGAGGTCGCGATCGACCGCCAGGGCCATGGCTTGCCGTAGTGTCACCGTCGGCTCATCCGCCACATCCTGCTCCTTGGCCTGTCCCAAACCCCCCGGAGCAGCCAGGCGGATGGCCTGGTAAGCCGCGCGTGCGTCGTCGATGGTCGTCGCCGCCAGAACCAGTTCGATTCCGTCGGTGAGCGACATCTCCCTGGGAACCGCCGCGAGGGGAGCGAGCAGGAGGATCATGCCCAGGTTCGTGTTGGAACTGACGACTTGCCGGGTTGCCTTGACGGCGGCCAGCACCGTCGCGCCGATCCCGCGCTCCCGGACCTCGTCGAGCGGCTTCGCGATCGCCGTCGCGCTGAGGAGGAAATCGAGATAATGCAGGTCCGTGAAATCGGCGAACCGGTGCACGTTCCCCGGCTTCCGCGCCGTGACCTCGAGCAGGCAAGCGATCTGGGCCAACCGGCCGACCGAAAGCGTCGATGTATTTGAGCATCTATTGATTTGCTCAAGCGTCTTCATCGCCTCGCATCCCGCAATCCCGCCAGGATTGCCGTCGCGACGTCGATACCGGTGACCCGGGCGAGCGCCCGCCAGCCGGGAACGGCATTGACCTCCAAAACCATTATTCGCCCGCTGTCCAGGTCCTCCACTAGATCGATGCCGGCGACCTCGGCCCCAAGCGCCCGCGCGGCGGCCAGTGCCAGTCGTTCCGCTTCAGGATCGAGCCGGCAAGGTTCGGCCCGCCCGCCCAAGGCGACGTTGGTGCGCCAGTCGATTCCGCTGGCATGCCTGCGCATGGCTGCCAGCACGCGCCCCTGAAGCACCAGCACGCGGAGATCGTACCCGGGATGGCGGACGATCCGCTGCAAGTAGAGTACCGCGGCTTGCCGCTCGAGCGCGTGGAAAATCCGCCAGGCCAGCTCGCGATCGCTGACTCGAACGATCCCCCGTCCCTCCGAGCCGAAGAGCGGCTTGACGGCGACATCGCCGCCGAGACGTTCAAAGGCATCGAGCGCGGCCTTGGCGCTCTGGCCGGTCCAGGTCGCGGGAACCGGCAGGCCGGATTGGTCCAGGAGTGCCAGCGTCAGGTACTTGTCGACCGCTGCCTCCACCGCGCGGGGCGGGTTCCAGACGGGCACGCCCGCCGCCGCGACGCGCT
>JBMFUH010001178.1:0-1745 GCA_049966735.1 Isosphaeraceae bacterium | reverse complement strand
CACGTGCAGGGGAGGGCCGACAAATGGCGTACGGCCGCAGAGCAACTCGTAGAAGACGACTCCCAGGCTGTACTGGTCGCTTGCCGGTTGAATTCCACCGTGATTGCCGCGTGCAATCTCGGGGGCGACGTAGGCGGGAGTGCCCGTCCGTCGCTGACCATCGCCCCAAGAGTCTGCCAAACCGCCGTGATGGGCGATGCCGAAATCCATCAGGTAGACCTGCCCGGCCGGATCGAGCTGGATGTTCAGCGGCTTGACGTCGCGGTGGATGATTCCATGGCAATGGGCGTAGGCCAGTGCCGCGGCGACGTCGGCGACAATTTCCAACGCCCGGCTGACTCCCGGCTGAAGGAGGCCCCGATTTCGCAAGTCCGCCAGGCTTTCACCCTCGATCAGTCCCATGGCGATGAAATACAACCCGGCGTGACAACCCGCGTCATAGACGGGCACGATCCTGGGGTGCGAGAGCCGCGCGAGGGCGCGTCCCTCATTGAGGAACCGTTCCTTCATCTTGTCCTGGCGCAACAATCCCCCGCGCAGGACCTTCAGGGCGACGGTCCGCTGGAGGACGGGATCAAGGCCGCGGTAGACCCGGGCATACTGGCCTTCCCCCAGCAAGCCGAGCACCTGATATCGGCCCAGGTGCGAATCGACGCTGGTCAAGCAGGTTGAATCCGACTCAGGCTCTGTCGACCAGGGAAAGTCCTCTTCTTCCGGGAGAATGTCCCGGACCGAGGCCGAGTCGAGGGAGTCGTCGAGATCGTCCCGGAATTCGAACTCGAGACAGGAATCATCGTGGGGAGCAAGAAGCAACGTGGCGCGGGTGGTGAGGCTTTCGCCTGTCACGGTCGAGCGGCCGTCGTTCCACCTTTCGGCCACCACCCGACTCACGTTTAATGGTCCGCATGCGATGCTGGGCACGCCGTGTCCAGGCCGAACCTGGCGTGTCGCCGTGATTGACGCGGCTCTGCTTGATTCAGACCTCGCCGCCGCACGTCCCGTGAGGGGAGATCGGCAGCGCGGGCAGCGGAAAACGCGGCCCGGTGGATCCTGACTGACCCGCGATTCCAGGCCGCAGTTTGGGTTGGGACATCGAACCAGGGCGATCATGATCCTCCTCGTCTCAGCTCAGCTTGGTCAAGGCCGACGATCGGTCGGGATGGACGTCGGGGAAACATGGTCCGCCTGGTTCAATCCTTCTCTGGGGAGGAGACCGCGGGCGGATCAAGGGGTTCGTCTTGCGCGAGCAGTCGATCGGCCAGCGGCCTGAGGCTTCCGCAGGCGATCTCGTACTCGCTCTTCGCCTCGGTGAATGCGTCCTGTAACCTTGTGAGCACTTTCTCAAATACCTGTCGCTCGTGCTCCTTGTCTTGCTGTGCGGTCTTGAGCTGGGTGACAAGCTGGTCGGCCTTGGACTCACAGTGCGAGATCCGGTCGATGGCCTCGCGCAGGCCCGTTCGATCGAAATGTGGCGCCGGCCTCGACGCTGCGGAGCGAGCTGTCTTTTGCGGCGGCCGGCTTGAGAGGATCCGCCGATTTCCGTTCTGGACGGTGTGAAAAACAGCGGTATGAGGCGCCGAGCCGTTCGTGGAACGAAGCACTGTATTCTCTGCCGGTGCGGGTATCTCGGCGCTCGCCGGCAACTTCATCGCGATACGCTTGAGCTCGGTACGAAGCGTGTCGATATCGAGTCGCTCGTTCGCCGCGAGGCTCTGGTTTTCGGCACGCAGCCGCTGGAGCGCGGC
>JBMFUH010001177.1:0-1748 GCA_049966735.1 Isosphaeraceae bacterium | reverse complement strand
CGTCCGTGCGCGACTTCATCCACGTCCCGGAGATTCCGATCACCGGAACCGGCAAGGTCAACCTCCGCCAGCTTCGCGAACTGGCCTACAGCCGAGGCAGAGTGGCGAGTGGCGAGTGAATTCACCGCTCACTGCCCGTTCGCCATTCGCCATCTTCACCGCACACCGCCCACAGCCCACTGCCCACTCTCAGGGGAATCTCGTAGAATGAAGATGTCGGGAGGAACCACTGAGGGACGCTGGGGATGAGTATTGTCCTGCGAGTCACTTCGGGGCCCCATGAAGGTCACGAATATCGGATTGACCGGAGCGGCACCTTCGTGGTGGGGAGAGCGTCAAAATCGGCATTCCCGATGGCTCTGGACTCGGCCCTGTCCCGCGAGCATTTTCAACTCGAATACACCCCACCCCTCTGCCACCTGGTCGAGATGGGGAGTACCAACGGCACCAAGGTCAACGGCCTGCGCGTGGAGCGGGTCCTGCTCCGCGAGGGAGACACGATCTCGGCCGGAGACAGCTCCTTCCGCGTGCATTTTGACGAGCCGGCGGCGGAAATCGCCTCCTTCTCGCGGTGTCTCCTGTGCGCGGAACAGATCGATCCGGGCTGTAGTCGGCATACTGTCACGTGTTCATGCAAAAAATATGACGCGGATGTAGGTATCTTGAACGGTCAAGCTCGGGCTCTGCCGGTGGTCCTCTGCGGGCGCTGCGAGTCTCTTCGGCAGCAGTTTCCCGAGACCGGTCCCGACTATCTGATCGAGAAGCTGATCGGCGAGGGGGGAATGGGGCAGGTCTATCGGGCGCTCCAGGTCTCCCGGAATCGCCGGGTGGCAATCAAGATGATGACCACCAATAGCACGGCCGGCGACAAGGCGGTGAATTACTTTCATCGCGAGATCCAGGCCCTGCGGGGAATGCTCATGCCCAGCGGCAAGTGTCACCCCGGCATCGTCGAGTTTTACGATTTGTTCCAGGTGGAAGGGCGTCTCCAGCTCGTGATGGAGTACGTGGACGGCAAGAACGCACAGCAGTGGGTGCAGGGCTTGGCCGAGCCGTTGCCGTTCGCCAGTGCCGCGCGGATTGGCCGGCTCCTGCTGGCCGCCTTGCACTATGCTCATTCCCGGGGCTACGTGCACCGCGACATCAAGCCTTCCAACCTGTTGGTGATGGGGCCGGTCCATCGTCCGCAGGTGAAGCTCTCGGATTTCGGTCTGGCCAAGAGCCTGGTCGATACCAACGTCTGTGCGAACCTGACCCGCCAGGGAGACGTGGGAGGATCGGTGGGTTTTCTTTCGCCCGAGCACATCCGGCAGTTCGGCGAGGTCAGGGAGTCCGCCGATATTTACTGCGCCGGGACGACTCTCTTTTACCTGCTGACCGAGAAATATCCCTTCCTGGGCTTCGATCCCCGGCGGCCCGACGCGTATGAGATGATCCTGGAGCATCCCCCCGTGCCGCTTCGAGCCTTTCGTCCCGACGCCCCGGAGGGGCTGGAACGAGTGCTCCTAAAGGCGCTCAAGAAGCGGCCGCGCGACCGCTTCAAGTCGGCCCAGGCCATGTGGCAAGCCCTGCGTCCCTTCATCGCGGCCAGTCGCGACTGATTGGCTGGTGGGCAGTGAACTCACTAGTTCCACAACACGGAAACGGGGTTTCAAGAAAGCGGAAATTTGCGTATACCTCCCAGACCCTCGATTGTGAGGCCAAGGAGGTGACAAATAGACAAGGCTTTTCGCATCGCCACGCCGATG
>JBMFUH010001176.1:0-1748 GCA_049966735.1 Isosphaeraceae bacterium | reverse complement strand
GCACCAGGATTCCGCCCTGGTCAAGGCAGACCTGGGCCGTGCGATCAAGCTTTACCCCCAGGAATGGACCTTCCACGCCATCCGGGCCGCGTTCGACTACAAGCAGGGCGATTACGCCCATGCCCTGGGCGATGCGACCCGGTGCTGCCTGGTCATGCGCCGGACCGAGTTCAGGTTCAATTGGCAGATCGAGTACGAAGGCAATGGCCACGGCCGGTTTGTCGCAGCTCTCTCCTGGCATCCCGAAGGAGTGGATGATAACGAGGAGAAGAATGCCAAACGCGCCGATCTCGAGCACAGGCTCGCCGAGCTGAGTATGAAGGTCCTCTGGGCCCTGGCGTGCCGGTGAAAACCAGGAGGCAGGGCCCGCTATGCGGACCAAATACCACGGCCATCGGTCCGCACAGCGGGCCCTACGGGGAGCGTTCGACACGAAACCCACTCCAGGTTGGACATTCCCGTGAGAATGCGATGGACAAGACTGTCCGTCCTGCAATTGCTCATTTCCCGGCCAAGATGGCGCGGATGCGCTCGCCGACGATCGCGTCTTCGCCGGGCTCCATCATCCAGACGCCGACCGTGAATTTCGAGTGGGCGCCGGGCGCCACCTCGATGCTGGGCGTTCCTTCGCGCAGCTTCCGGATCATCGTCCGGACGTCGACGCCCCGCTTTTTGTGGTCCCAGGTGATCATCAGGTGCGGCACGGCGTTGGCGACCTCGGGAACGTGCACCTCGGCATGGACGTCGGAAAACTCTTCAAGGGCCCGGGCGATGCGCCGGCAGCGAGCCTCCCATTCCTTCCAGATCGCGGCATGATCCTCTTTGAGGTAGCACTCAAGCGCCACCAGCATGCCGATGATCTCTTCCTTGTTCACCTTGTTGGTGCGGCAGAGAGTGTCTCCATTGGGGCTGTTGTTGAGCCTGGCCGCCTCGATCAGGTCCGCGCGGCCCAGGAGCAGCCCCGCGGACTGAGGCCCGCGCAGGCCCTTGCCGCCGGAGAAGCCGACCAGGTCAAAGCCCATCTCCGTGTATTTCCAGAGGTTGGCCACGGGCGGTACATCGGCGGCGGCATCGTTCAAGGTGGGGACCTGGTGCTTCTTGCCGATCTCGACAAACTCCGCGCGGTGGATCTGGCCCAGGGAATCGGCGAAGTTGAGAAAGAACAACATCGCGGTCCGCGGGCCGATCGCGTTTTCCAGCTCTTCTCGAGTCTCCACCTCGATCAACCTGACCCCCGCGTTGCGGATGGCGTGGTCGTAGACGACGCGGTGGGTCTTCTGCACCAGGACCTCGTTCTTCAGACCGTGGGTGTCGGGCAGTCGGCGGATGCGCTCGGGGTCCTTGCCGGCCACGCAGGCCGCCGTGGCCAGCGAGAGCGCCGAGGCGCAGCCGGCAGTCACCAGCGCCGACTCGCAGTGCAGCAGTTCCGCGATCCGTTTGCCCACGGCCACGTGCAAGTCGTCGAGCTGGACAAACTTCCGCGACGCGGCCTGCATGGCCGCCACCACCTCGGGCCGTAGCAACGAACCACTCAAGGCCGTGAACGTGCCGGCCGCATTGATGAACGAGCGAACACCAAGTTCGTGGATCACATCACGCCCCGAGACAGCTTCCTGGGCAACCGCGGCCGGCTCGCCCAGGAGGATTCGAAGTCCGGGAATGCCAGCCAACGCCGAGAGAAAGGCTCGCCGCCGGGTTTGCAGCCGTTTCATTGTCAGCCTCCGGGAGTGATCGTGATCGGCCATGGT
>JBMFUH010001175.1:0-1749 GCA_049966735.1 Isosphaeraceae bacterium | reverse complement strand
TCCTCTCGGGGCTGAAGAAACGGGGAAGAAAATTGACGGAGGACGAGGAGGAGGCGATACGGGGATGGGTGATGAGCCAATCGCTCAGTCCAAGGTTCGTCCGCCGCGTGGCGGAGGAATACGGTAGCGAGTCGATCGCCGTGGCCTTCGTGCTGGAGAGGCAAAAGGAAGGCTATGTTCTGGAGTATCTGCTGCGGCGGTACAAGGGGAGATACTACAGACCGCGGTATCCGATCCTCACGATTGTGCAATGAGCGAGCACGTGATCATCCTCGTCGCTAAAAGGCTGTCCGCTCGTGGTCGCGGTCGATACGATAAGGAGTCTGGCCATGCCCGGCATTCGCTACCAGGATCACTCCGACAGCGTTGAGCAGCAGAGCAGAAACTGAGGTTGCTGAAGGCGGCGTGTCGAGCCGATCGGCGCGATCTGGCAACGTCGCTGGCCGAGTCGATCAAGGACACACCTCAGTTCGAACGATCGACCGAGATTGCCTCTCAACCCGTCCTGCTCACCGCTGAGCATTCGCTGCCAGTGTCCGTCCTGCCGAAGCCCTGGGCCGACTGGGCTCGGGGATGGTCGCACGTCAATCCATTGTCGCTCCTCGAAACGGTGGCCCTGGAACGAAGCCGCGAGCCGGTCGAAGTGCGGGGCGCCATGAAGGTCGAAGACGCGACGGACCCGAACCGCGAGTTGCGGCTGGCTCGCGTTGATGAGATCACAGCGCGGCCGAGCCGCAACCAAAAGACGGTGCAGGGCCACGGATTGAACACGGATAAGATGCGTGGTCGCCATCATGGCTCCGCGCGCTGGATCACCCGGGGCTGCAACCCCAGAGCTTGCCACGGAAGCGCTGGCGAAATCGTGTCCGGCGTACAAGATTCTCGAGGTTAGAGCGGTTTCCCTTCGTGTTGCTCACTGGCCGGATTCACGCGACCTTCTTCTGAGGGAGAAGGCGGCCGGAACGGCCGGATGAGGGCAGTCCACAAGCCAGGGCCAGTACGCCCCTCATCCGCCCCTGCGGGGCACCTTCTCCCCACGGGAGAAGGTATGATCACAACGGCGTCCTTTGAAGGCTGTATGCAACGCATGAGTAAACCGCTCTGGTAGTATAGGGGCCCTGCGCGAGGTCCCGTGTCAGGTGGCGGGAGTGACGCGCGATGCTCGGCTTTGGAAATGCGGCCTGGTCTTCCTCGCCGACGTGCCGTCTCACGGTCAGGCGGACTACCTCATTTTCCATGGCAATCCCTACGCCGAGTTGCCGGAGTATGTCACCGACCTGTGCGTCCGTGGTGAAGGTTACTTTCCCAGGTGCGCGACGTCGTGGTCGACGTCACCTGGAACCACCCCTGGACCGTTTCTCGCTTGACCGACCTGGCCCGCCGCGCGCTGGGACTGGACACGAAGCGTCCGGGATGACGTCTTCGTCTCATGCCAGCCCGACGATGATGAGCCAGGCCCTCCTTGACGCGGGGTGGCGCCTCGAACATCTCTCGCGGTTGAATCATGATCCACGAACTGAAATGAGAACAGGTCAGCATCGCTCATGACCACGCGGAGGTGAACCGGCTTTCCGGCCAGCGGGCTCAGGTCGGGGTTGCCTTTCCAGGTGACCGTACGATCCAGCGAGTCTCCGAAGACCTCATCGCAATCGGCAAGCGCGAAGCCGGCGAGCGGGCGTCCGGCGTTGTCGTCGATCTCGACGCGCAGGTTGCCGGCAGCCGAAGTTGCGAAGTTCAGCGACAGTGACT
>JBMFUH010001174.1:0-1753 GCA_049966735.1 Isosphaeraceae bacterium | reverse complement strand
GGAGAAGGAAATCGTACCGCGCCCGTAGGCAACTCAATGGTAAACCGCTCTAGGAGTACAGGGGATGCCAGGGGACGCTTGGCGGTCGCAAGTGGGACAATCGCGAAGGGGCCATTGCAATTCACTGTCGCGCAAGGGATAAGCTAGAGGAACGTTTGACCTCTTGCGTTTGGCATGTGGTTGCCGCCGAGACAAGAAATGGTTACCCATAAACTTACATAGCCAGCCCATTCCACGGCGGCCAATAACAGTGGCTCACCTGGTCCCTGGCGAAGGATAACCTGGATGGAGGCTCGCCAGATCGAGCCAAAGAGGGTCCTCGACTTGGATACACCATCTTGCCGCGCCGACCTTGATGATGAACATCAACTCGATCGCCTCTCGGAGTGGCTGAGCCGATGGGAGCCTTGCCTGTCGGTCTATCGGCCCCGGCGCGACGCCTTGCTCTACGAGCCGGAGGGCACGCTCTACGCGTTGGCGGTCGGGGTACCCATGACGATCGATCTGTTCCATCGCCGGCGGACCATCCGCAAGGGCGATGCGATCGTGGTCCCGCGAGGGCTGGCGATGGAGGTCGAACCCGAGGTCGACCTGCTGGCGATCCGGTCCACGGGCACGCCTCCCGGACATTTCCGCGAGCGATTCATCCAGGTCTGGGGCTACGAGCATTTCCCGGCCGGCGAGCGTCCGCCGGAGCCGGCCGGCGCGGAGTTCCACGAGATCATTCCCGCATCCGACGCGAGGTTCGCCGTGAGCTACGCGATCTGGCAGCGCCGGGAGGCCTGGGCGACTGCGATTCCGCGGACGTGCCCGGACGATGTGGTGATCCTCCTGAACCTGGAGAAGGAACCCGCGCACATCGAGATCGAGGATTCTTCCGGTTGCGTCGAACTTCCGGAGCGGCATGTGCTGGGAGTGTCCCCGGGAGTCGGGCACTGCCTGCGCTCCTCCGGGGAGCTGGTCTCCCTGCGCATCGTGTCGGAAGCGGTGTTCGTGGCTCGTGACTTCCTGAGGCGAACCAGTCGGGGTGGGTCGTTCACTCCCTAGCGGCCGGGCGAACCGGTACAACCCGCACTCGATTCGCGGCCGGCCCAGAAACGTCACTTGACGGTTTCACCTTTCCTGGTGACGTCGGCCGATGATGCTGGTAAAATCAAGGTGTGGTAATGTACGTTACGGAGGGGCAGCGATTGCCTCGATTTCCGTAATCGCCCAGGCGGCTGGAAGCCCATCACTTCACGAACAGGACGGAGAGAGTCAACCATGATCCGGTTCAGAAACCCGGCGTCCAGTTCAATCCGATTCGGGGCGTTCGGTGGAATTGCCATGGGGCTTGGTCTGGCACTGGTCTGGGCCGCAAGCGGCAACGCGCAAGGGTTCGGTCCCGACCCCTTTCATCCCTACAATTCCGACTATTCCCAGTATGTTTGGCCGATCTCGCCGGCGAACGACTATGGTTACAACAGGCAAGCGTTTCGGGCCCAGCGCGGCGCCAACCAGTTTCAGAGCTATCTGAACTCCCTGCAGGGCAAGGCAGCCGGCGCGTCCGCGGGAGGGGGAGCCGGCACGCCATACTACCAGGCGAACCGGAAGTACGACCAGCAGTACGGGCGCGTGTACAAGCCCAATGAGATCGCGGACAGGGGTTTCGATCAGTATCGAAAGAGATCCACGGAGCTTTATTTCAAGTATCTCCGCGAGAAGGACCCGAAGCAGCGCGCGGCACTTTTCCGGCAATACAATCGTTTGCGAG
>JBMFUH010001173.1:0-1759 GCA_049966735.1 Isosphaeraceae bacterium | reverse complement strand
GTCATGGTTTTGACTTCCGGAAAAGAGGCTTTCCGCCGCTCCAACTCTAGCATAATGCTCAATCAAAGCAGGAGGCCCATTTCACCTGTCGGCAAGGGACCTGGGTAGAGGGACTCGTCAGTCTGATGCTCGGCCTCGTGAGTGCGGTCGAGCGCGGCAGCCATGGTAGAATGGATCAAGCGAATCAACGACGAGCGAGAGCATGGCGTGTTCCGTACATCCGGCTCAGAGTCCCTTGCCGGAACGCGCCTCTTTCCGCAGAATAGGCCGTATCGTCATCGATCACCGCCCTCTTTCCGCAGAATAGGCCGTATCGTCATCGATCACCGCGCTGCTCTCGCCCAGCGTCTCCCGCCTTTCTGCCGAGGATGCTTCCCCATGCACGAGCGGGCACGCGACTGTTCCGTGTTGCTGATCGCGATCGTGGCCGCGTTTTCTCTGCCCGTTCGATCCCGGGGCGGCGAGCCCCCCCCTAAGGTCGAGAACACGAGCGCCGTCGAGGCCCGCATCGAGACGTTCACGGCCGAGCAGAAGGAGCACTGGGCCTATCAGCCGCTCGATCGCTCCGAGCCGCCCGCCGTGCGCGGGTCGGGCTGGGTCCGGAACCCGATCGATCGCTTTATCCTGGCCGAGCTCGAGAGCGCCGAGCTGCCCCACGCGCCGGAGGCGGATCGGGTTTCCCTGATCCGTCGGGTGACGTACGACCTAACCGGCCTGCCCCCCACGCCCGGGGAAGTCGCCGCGTTCCTGGCCGATCGACGGCCGGATGCTTACGAACGGCTGGTTGACCGGCTGCTGGCCAGTCCCCGCTATGGCGAACGCTGGGCCCAGCACTGGCTCGACCTGGCTCATTACGCCGACACCAACGGTTTCGAGCTGGATGCCGAACGGCCGGACGCCTGGCGCTATCGCGACTGGGTTGTTCGGGCGCTCAACGACGACATGCCCTACGATCAGTTTCTCTCCCTGCAACTGGCCGGCGACGAGATCAGGCCCGGCGATCCCCAGGCCTTGATTGCCACCGGCTTCGGCCGCTGCGGGCCGCGCGAGATCGTTGGCGGCAATGTCATTCCCGAGGTCAAGCGCCAGAACGGGCTGAACGAGATCACCGCGACGGTGGGCTCGGTCTTCCTGGGGCTCACCATCGGCTGTGCGCGGTGCCACGACCACAAGTTCGACGCGATCCCGAGCACCGATTACTACCGTCTCCAGTCGTTCTTCGCGGCCTCCGAGCTGGTCGACCTGCCGATCGCCACCAAGGAAGAGACCGCGCGTTACGAGGCCGCCAGGAAGGAGATCGACCAGAAGGTGGCTCCGCTCCGCCAGCGGCTCGCCGCGCTCGAGGCGCCATACCGCAAGAAGATCGGCGAGGCCAAGCACGCCAACCTGACCGCCGGCGAGCGAGCGGTGATGGCGATTCCCGCGAAAGAGCGTACACCCGCTCAGAAACGGCTGATCCAGGGCCTGCAAACGTCTCTCCGCGTGACCTGGGAAGATGTGGTCGCGGCCGTCGCGAAGAACCCTGTCGATCACCAGAAGCGGGAGTCGCTCAAGAGGGCCATCGACGCGATTGAGCGGACGATGCCTCGCCCGCCGGCCCATGCGATGGCGCTGGTGGACCGGAAACCGAACGCTCCGGACACCTTCGTCTTGCGCCGTGGCGACTACCGCAACAAGGGGCCGAAGGTGAGTCCGCGGCCGCCCGGGGTGATCCTGGCCTTACAGACCGGCAAGCCCTTCGCTGCCGCGGCGATCACGC
>JBMFUH010001172.1:0-1768 GCA_049966735.1 Isosphaeraceae bacterium | reverse complement strand
GTTCGACGCCTGCGACGAACTGGAAAAAGTGAAGCACCTGGTCAAGAACGTCCACCTGAAGGACAACTGCGGGGTCTTCGAGGACTGGTATTTCCCGGCCGTGGGAGACGGCGGAGGCATCGACTTCATCCGGGTTCGCGAAATCCTCGACAGCGTGGGTTATGACGGTGCCTGCACGATCGAGATCGAGGGCATTGGCGGCGAGCCGGAGCCCGGGCTGGAGCTGCGCCAGGAGCGCATCGCCCGGAGCGTCCGGCATCTGGTGGCCCGCGGATTCACCCCTTGATCAACCGCCGCCAGGGGAAACCTTCTCGCTCTTCGTGGCCAGTAGCTTGGGCAGCAGTTCTTCGAGCTTGTCGCCCGCCTCGACGGAGACCAGCTTGCCGTCCTGGTCGACGACGAACATGGTGGGAATGGAGCCGATCCCCCAGGAACTGGAGAACTCGCTTTCCCAGCCCTTGCCCTGGTAGTACTGGGGCCAGGGAATCTCCTTGTCCTTGACAAACGTCTTGAGCTTGTCCAGTCCCCCCGCCTCCTTGGGGTTGTCCAGGCTGACGCCGATGAACTCGACCCCCTTGGAATGGAACTTCTTGTACAGCTCTTTCATCCTGGGCATCTCGGCCACGCAAGGGCCGCACCAGGTGGCCCAGAAGTCGATCACGACCACCTTCCCCTTGAGGGCGCTGATGGAGACCGTGCTGCCGCTGATCGCGTCGATGAACTCCAGATGAAAAGGCTTGCCGAGTCCCGCGCGCTGGTGTCGTACTCCCTTGACCATGGTCACGTACCGGCTGTCGGGGTAGTCCTTGAGCAGGAGATCTTCGTAGGCAACCTGGGACGCCTGGTCGGGAACCGACTTCGACGCCAGGTAGATCAACTGATCCGCGCGGGGGTCCTGGGGAGCCAGCTTGACGAAGGCGTCGACCGCCGTCAGATCGGGCTTGAGATCCGGGTTCTGCCGGCTGCGGATCAACTGCACCTGGGCCTTGACGAAGGTCCCCTCGATCTTGAGCTGGGAATTCGCGGTGTGGGCCAGGACGTCGTCAATTTCCTTGAGCAGCTTTTCTCCCTGGGAGCCGAACGGAGCCATGCCATCCCAGCGTTCGGCCATCAGACCGGGAATCCGCTCGTGGTCGGGGGCGGCCTTGTAGAGCTCGAGGATCAGCTTTCCCCGCGCCTGGGAAGCCTCATTCCGCTGATTGAGATACTCCTTCACGTAGCTCTGATCGCGGATCTTGGAGCGGTTGAGCGTGGGCATCTTGACCGCATCAATCTCCTGGAGGATCTGGTCGGCCGTCCGGTCGGCCCCCACCATCAGCGCGGCTGAGGCCAAGATCGCCCCCAACAGCAATAACAATCCGCCGCGCTTCAATGACCATCGCATCATGATATCCTTTTGTAAGGTTGATGATCCCCGAGTTTTGTCGGGCAGGAACGTCAGGTGTGCACTCGAAAGGGAGGAGCACGTTTCATCGTCTCAAAGTGAGCCGCGGCGGGCAATTGAGTTTGTCCCGGAATCCCGCGCCGCACGGGAATTGCGCGTGCGTGTTTGCGTCCGCGGTATGGGGCATGCGGACTGGCTCCCCGACGACAGGCCGGCCCTACGTGTTGCCTGGGCGAAAAAGCCGGTCCGCGGGGTTAGAGGCTTGGGGCAGTTGCAATGAAGTTCCGCCGCTAGCTTGCCGAAACCACCGATACACCACAGCGCGGCCTCTGGCCGCAACCAAAGTGGTCAGTGGGGAATCGGGTGTCGGGTATCGGTTTCCTG
>JBMFUH010001171.1:0-1778 GCA_049966735.1 Isosphaeraceae bacterium | reverse complement strand
CGGTTGCGGCTCGGCCGCGCTGTGTCAAGCGGTGTTGCTATTTTTCATCACCTGCTGGCAAACCTGACGTACTTATGACACTGAACGCAGTTCATCGTCAGCTTGACGTAGGCCAGGGTGGCTCCGTCGATGTTGTGCTCTCTGGCATTGCGGGCCAGTTCGTCGGAGTCGCGTTGAAATTCGGTTGTGAGCGCCACGTAGTCGGTGGCGTTGGGGATCATCGGGACTTTTCACTCGGCCGCGCCGCTCAGGCGTTTCAATGCCTTGGCGTTCTTCTCGATCTCAGGATATTGCTCGAGTGAGAGCCCTTCGAGCACGTTCTTGGCGAATTCCAGCTTCTGCCGCATGAATTCGCCCCGGGTGCGTGGCACTTGCGGCTCGGCCGGGCTTGCCGAGAGACTGACAACCAGGGGCAGGGCCGCGAGAACCAGAAGGACCGCCGCGGCCAGCATCCTTCCGCTGTAGCGTTTCATGGCTCCTCGATTCGCGTGTTGCAAGGGCGCCGGCCCTCAGGCCGGTTCGACTTTGGGCAGTTCGTAGCCCTGGCGATACTCTCGGCCCAAGAGCGCATTGGCTTCGGCGTCGGGATGACCTTTCTGATCGGTGATGGTCTCCGTCTTGCCGTCCCAGTAGATCTTGCGTCCCAGCTTGTAGGAGATGTTGCCCAGGTGGCAGACGGCCGTCGAGGTGTGGCCGGATTCCACGTCGCTGATGCACCGCTGCCGCGTCTTGATGCACCTGAGAAAATCCTGGACGTGGGGCCAGTTCTGGTCCGACGATCCGCTCTTCACCGCCGCGGTGCGCTTGCGCTCGGGAATCAACTGGAAGCCCCCGCGATCGAGGTGGAGCGTGGCGTCGGTCCCGTGAAACCGCATGCCGTGGCCGGGGTCGCCGCCGATCCCGTCGTTGTTCCCCTTCCTCAGCTCGTAAATCTGGATGAACGGTCCCTGGGGACTGTCGAACTCGTACGTGACGACCAGCGTATCGGGCGTGTCGCGGATGTCGTCGAGCGTGAACTTGCCGCCGGCGGCATGGACTGACCTGGGACTGGTCACACCCATGGCCCAGTGGATGATGTCCTGAAGATGAACATTCCAGTCGCCGATCATCCCCGCGGCGTAGTCAAAGAACCAGCGGAACGAGCCGTGGAACCGCGCCCGGTTGAACGGCCGCTTCGGCGCGGGGCCAAGCCAGCGATCGTAGTCGACCCCTTGCGGAGCCTGGTCGCGATCCGCCGGCTTGCCGCAGCCGTACGGGGCCTCGTTGCTGAAGTTCCACGTCCGGGTCAGGCTGATCCGGCCGAGCTTACCGTCCTGCACCAGCTTGACGGCCTTCTGAAAATGCTCGCCCGACCGCTGCTGGGTGCCGATCTGGCTGACGCGATGATACCGCCGGGCGGCATTGACCATGGCCCGGCCTTCCTTGATGTTGTGGCAGATCGGCTTCTCGCAGTAGACATCCTTGCCCGCCATGCAGGCGTAGATGAAGGGGATGGCGTGCCAGTGGTCGGGCGTGCCGATGATCACGGCGTCGACGTCCTTGCGATCGAGGATGGCGTGGAAGTCTCCGGTGAGGTCGGGCTTCTTGCCGTACTTCTTCTCGACCCGGTCCGCGGTGCGATGCAGGTGCCGCTCGTCGACGTCGCAGAGCGCGGCGACGGAGACCTCCGGAGCGCGCATGAACTCGCCCAGGTCGTAGGTGCCCTGTCCTCCGCAGCCGATGAGCGCCACGCGGATCATCTCATTGGCCGGGGCGATCGCTCCCCTGGCCGTCCGGAC
>JBMFUH010001170.1:0-1779 GCA_049966735.1 Isosphaeraceae bacterium | reverse complement strand
GTGCATCGGTATGCTGGCCCCGCCTGGATATGCAAAGATGACTTCCACGCCATGCCGCACCAGTGATTCGACAAGAACATCGGCTCCCGTCATCGGTCTCGCTTTCGTCTGAACTTGTTTCTCGCTAGTGGTAGACACGGCAAGTCTCGCTTTGCTCCAGGTACAAATGTGTAGGCGCGCCGTCGTGGCAACGTTATTGATTCTAAGACGGCGTCCCGGCCAAAACAACCAGCATTGCCTTGCTCCGGGGCCCCAGCCTGAGGATTCCCGCGATCGAGCCGGTGACATCGAGCCCAAGGCGCGGTATCGTCCAGTCCGATCGACCCGGAAACGGTCTGTCAGGTTCACGGTGACCGCTCGCGGCATGGTTCAAAAGGGGAGCTGTCGGTCACGGCGCGTCGCTCGAACCTTCGTGCGACCGGCTCGCGATAGTGTACAATCAGCGATCGTTGATGTGGCACTTTTGGCCCAAACAGGGCACCTCGTGTTTTCGACCTCGACGGATGGATGCACAAGAACTCTAAGTGATGATCTTGAAACGACTTTCACCGCGTGATCGGCGGGCTGAAGGGTGATCCCGACGCCTCCGAAAGTGGCACTAGATGGCACTTTTTCGGCGAAATTCCCGCGTTTGTACACCACTGTGCGCTGGGGTCTCTTGAGCGGGGAGTAGGGAGTAGCAGGCATTTCCGATTCCCCACTCCCGATTCCCGCGTGGGTAGTGGGCAATGGCGGGACTTTCCGTGCAGTCACGGGTGATTGTGGACCACTCCCGGAGCGCCGGGAGCGACGTCTCCTCTTTTCCTCCCACTTAGACGATGCGCCCTGTTTTCGGGCCCCGGACGGCATCTTACAAAAGTCATTGCCTGATGTCTCAGTAAACCAATGACTTACGATTTTTGAGAATTTTCAGATTGCGCACAAACGCCCTTTGTGGCGTAAAGCGAACCGGCTCAAGAGGCGTCAAGGACTTGTCCCCTGGGTTTGAACAACGCCCCGCTCGCGGGCCGAGCTCGACGAGGAAGTCTCCTTTCCCAACCGATTTGAGAGGATCTGCCAAACATGGCCAAGCTTGCCGACGCACTCGTCACCGGAGCTTCCTCGGGACTGGGCCGGGTTGAAATTCGCCACCCTCGCGCCTCCTCTTTTCGACCGCCTCATCGTCCGCTGGGCGAACCGGCACGTGGGGCTCGCGCTGCGGAAGAAGCAAGGACGTTAGGCACCCGGCCACCATCGTGTTTCCTTCCTATTACCCCCGGCAAAGGTGAGAGATTGAACCAGGGAAAGTACGGAAGGCACGGAAAGGAGAAAGGTCACAAGGGAAAATCGGGCCTTTCGCCCGTTGCTTTCCTCGGCGTTATCCGCGGTCCCAAGAGGTCAGGATAATTCTCACCTTCACTTGATTTGTTCCGTGCTTTCCGTGCTGTCCGTGGTTGAGAACACGCGGAAACTGGTGTCGGTTCGGTTCTGCTGGCACTCAGTGGTCCGACACCAATTTCCTCCCCATCCAAACCGCGACCCCGACGCCGAGGACGATCCACGTAGCTATGGACGATCAGCCCACTGCCGAACGAATTGACGGGAATTCCGCCGATGGAGAGGGTCAATCCCGAGTCGACTGGTGAGGGTGCGGACGTTGTGCCGTGGCTTCCGAAGAAGTAGAAGTTGGTCTGATAAGCGGACTGGTTCCAGGATGACGTGAGATCGCGCGTTCTCGGATAGTTTCTTAGAGCGGTTTTCGGGTCGATCGCTCACCGTAGGGTCCGCTGTGCGGACCGA
>JBMFUH010001169.1:0-1782 GCA_049966735.1 Isosphaeraceae bacterium | reverse complement strand
GATGGACCGTCGGCGATCTTGAGCCGTGCCCCGATGCGAGCAAACTTGGTGAGCAAGTTGTCGGTATCCATTGCTTTGCTCCTTTGCAGAGAGGACACGCCCCAGGGAGTTCCGGTTCGCGAAGCTTGAAGACCTTCCCTCATTGCTTCGTCTCGGGCAGCCAGTGCGAACCGCATCGTTGATTGCCGTGTCCGTCCCGCAGGTCCGTGATGCCCTACTGGGAGTACCGGCGATGAGCACGACCCACCCCGCAATCTGTCTTGCCGTGCCGACATCAATCCATCCCGCGCGGTTCGCCCGGTGAAGGACTGGGATCGACCGGGAACCGACCACGTCTGCGTGATCAGACGCTCCGTCGTCTCTTCACCACGTCATAGGTCCGTTTTCCGGGAACCGATCCCATGTGGCTCAGAAAAGAACGGAAGCATGTGGCAAAGGGGGCCATCGATCGCGCCATTCACGAGGCGATCAGGCTCGCCGAAAGTGACCAGGACTGTAGGGCAGCCTTGCTTGACCTGCTGGGACACGTTCAACGCACGACGCCCCTGCTGCGGATCCCGACTGGCTGCGGTCGCATGGATACCCGCTGCATCCAGAAGATGGTGAGCGGACTGCTGGCAATGGCCTCCCATCACCAGCACTGGGTGCGCCCGATCCAGGACTGGAAGGCCATGGGGGACAAGCTCGTCCCGCTATTCGAATCTTTAGCTCAGCATCTGTTTGCGAGATATCCGGTCCCCTCGTTCATGACCTCGGTCTGGCTGCGCGCGCCGGATGCTGAGACGAGCAAGTATCAGGGCTGGTACAAGCATATCGGACTGGGCCGGAATATCCGGACCGCTGATCTTCCGTTGCCTTACACGAAGATGATGGCCCACCATTTCCTGCTGGCTCCCGACCACTTCTCGGTCGAAATGGCTCTGCGGTGGGGGCAGGTCCGCGGGATGGGCGGCTCCGAGCTGCTGGCCCGCGCGGTTGCCGCCACACAGCTCGGCAGAACGTTCGAGCATGAGGACTTCTGGAAAACGGTGGTCCAGTTCCTCGTGAACGAACCGGCCCTTGACGCTGTTCACATCGGCCCCATCGTTGATTATCTCAACAATCAGCGCTTCGTGCCGCGGGAGGACTTGATCGAGGAGGGGGAACTGGGACAACTCGGACCTCCTCAGCCCAACTTGACAATGAAGGGACGCGCCGGCAGGTAGTTGCTGCGGCAGGTGGAAGAGTGGCACAAGCGCTTGCGGCATCCTCCCAGGACCGTGCCGATCCGCTGGCAGCGGTCGGGAATCGGCGAGTTTCGCTGCGTCGAGAAAAGCAGTCACGCTCAGGAGCCGCCTCGGACCTGGACAATTCGCGAGTTGCTGAGTAGCGGCGAGTTGTATCGAGAAGGGCTGGCGATGCAGCACTGCGTGGCAAGCTATGTTCGCGCCTGCGCTGGACGTTCCTCGTCAATCTGGTCGATGCGAATCGAGAACGAAGAGCGACGGCGCCGGGTGTTGACGATCGAGGTGGACGTGAAAAACAGGATGATCTGGCAGGCTCGCCGCCGCCGCAATGCCAGAGTGAACGGCAAGGCACGGGAGATCCTCGAGCGTTGGGCACAACAAGAGCAACTGACGATCGCCGGGCATTTGTGACGTTATTCTATTCTTTTGTTCTAAGCCGCCTTCGCACTGGTGGGAACATGATTGGCCCACTCGCGTCTTCTGATACCTCAGCGCGGAGCACGCTTCTTGAGCGTCTTCCTGGCCCACGAGCGGATGCGCTGGCTCCAGGCATCCA
>JBMFUH010001168.1:0-1783 GCA_049966735.1 Isosphaeraceae bacterium | reverse complement strand
CGTTCCTCCGCGCCGGCAGGCTCTTGGGACGGGCTTTGCGATGCCCTAGACTGGTGAGGTCTTGCCCGGTCCCTGGCAATCGCCCGTCGTGCGGCGTTCGAGCCGGGCTTGTTCTCGCAGGCTGGGAGTCAATCAATGATTCGTGGTTCGACTGGTGAAGGAAGACGTCTCTGGAGCTGGCTGGCGGGAGGAGCGCTCGCCGTGATGATGGGGGGAGCCTTCGCCCCCGCGCGGGCCGAGGTGAAACTGCCGGCCCTCTTCAGCGATCACATGGTGCTCCAGCGCGATCAGAAAGACAAGGTCTGGGGCTGGGCCGATCCGGGCGAGGAGATCACGGTCACGATCAAGGACCAGTCCAAGACGGCTACCGCCGGCTCTGACGGATCCTGGCACGTGATGCTCGACCCGCTACCCGTCGGCGGGCCATACACCCTCACCGTCAAGGGCAAGAACACGGTCACCTTCCACGACGTATTGGCGGGCGAGGTCTGGATCTGCTCGGGCCAGTCAAACATGCAGTTTGGCGTTGGCAGCGCCGTCGACGGCGATCTGGAGATCCTGTCGGCCAATTTCCCCCGCATCCGGCTGATCACCGTGCCCAACCGGGGCACGCAGGAGCCACAAAAGGACTTCCGCGGCAAGTGGCAGCGTTGCTCGCCTCGGACGGTGGGGGGCTTCTCGGCGGTGGGTTACTTCTTCGGCCGGCAGCTCCATCAAACGCTGGGAGTACCGATTGGCCTGATCAACGACTCCTGGGGCGGATCGGCCTGCGAGGCCTGGATTCCCCGGAAAACGCTCGCCGCGGGCCCCGAATACAAGCCGCTCATGGAGCGCTGGGAACGCATGGAGAAACAGTACGATAAAGACAAGAAAACACATGCAGGCGAGATGCGCGGTAATGCCCGGCCCGGCAACATTTTCAATGGCGTCTTGCTGCCGACCATTGGCTACGGCATCCGGGGCGTGATCTGGTACCAGGGCGAGAGCAACGCCGGCCGCGCCTACCAGTACCGGGACATGTTTCCACTTATGATCAACACCTGGCGCAAGCTCTGGGGCCAGGGAGATTTCCCGTTTTACTGGGTCCAGCTTGCCGATTTCATGGACGAGAAAGCCGAGCCGAGTGAAAGCGGCTGGGCGGAGCTGCGCGAGGCGCAGACGATGACGCTGAAGCTGCCCCACACCGGTCAGGCCGTGATCATCGACATCGGCGAAGGCAAGGACATTCACCCCAAGAACAAGCAAGACGTTGGCAAGCGGCTGGCTCGCTGGGCGCTGGCCAAGGATTACGGCATCAAGGTTCCTTATCAGAGCCCGACCTACAAGTCGATGGAGAAGCAGGGCAACAAGGTGATCCTCAGTTTCGATCACGTCGACGGCGGCTTTCGCCCGTTCGACGTCCACGAGCCGCGCGGGTTTACCATCGCGGGGGCCGACCGCAAGTTTCACAATGCAAAGGCCAAGGTTGTCGACCACAACAAGATCGAAGTCTGGTGTGACGAGGTTTCCGAGCCTGTCGCCGTGCGTTACGCCTGGGCCGACAACCCGGTGTGCAACCTCTACGACGGCGCCGGCTTGCCCACCACCCCCTTCCGCACCGACGACTGGCCAGGGGTGACGATCAATAACAAGTAATGAATCGATCACATGCGGGGCGATCCACGTTTATTGGGGTCGCCCCGTTTCGCTTCAGATCTCCGGCAGTTTCCACGGGTCGCGGCGCTCGCGGTCCAGCCAGGTGTTGGCTTCGGGGTCGCCCACGAACTGCCAGGCCTTGGGGTCC
>JBMFUH010001167.1:0-1801 GCA_049966735.1 Isosphaeraceae bacterium | reverse complement strand
CACGTTTGGCTCTGCGGCCATCACCGCGGCGGTCCAACGGTCGGTGAATGCGGCGTTGAGTGTTGCCCCCAGGTGTGCCGAGAGCGGGGCATCGAGCCGGAAAAGGTGGAACCGGCGGACGGGACCGCGCGGCGCGAGCGACTTCAGGCGAAAGAGCGCCAGGCTGTGTTCGCGACGAACCTGGAACCGAGCGGTCGAGCCGTCCTCGAATGCGACCTCGATGGCCTCCCCGACCTGCTTGACCGATCTGGGAAAAACGGTCCCCCCTGCCGTCTCGAGCGCGAAGACCGGGGCATTTCCGCTGGGCCACCTCGTGCCATCGGCGAACGTCAGGCTGGCGACCACCCCTCGGTCGTCGAGTTTGAGCCTGGCGGCGGCGAGGTCGAGCGTCACCTCGGCACGTATCGACATGGGAAAACATACGAGGAGAAACGAGGCTGTCCGGAAGAGCATTCTCATGATGATATCTCCAGTGCGAATGCGAAGTTCAGCCGGCCTTCTTGTAGGTGATGACGGCGGCGTCGGGGCTGTTGGGAAGGGTGATGATCAAACCCTCTTGCATCAGTTTTCGGCCGGTCGTCTCGCGGACCTGTGCATGATCCAGGTTTTTCAAGGTATAGTGTGCATCGGCATCCAGTCCACGAAGATGGTAGACCGCGAAGGTGTCGGGACTCCGCTTTCTGCGAAACGCTTGAACCAGTCCTGCTCCAAGGTCCGCGCGATGGTACTGCCAGGCCATCCAGACGCTCGGTTCGGTGCTGTACGCTCCCAGTGGATAGAAATCACCACGGCAAAGCGGTTGCAACGCTTGTTCTTCGGCGACCGCCTGGCCGATCGCCTTCCACGTCGCCGGGTCTGCCGAGCGGTAATCGGCTGCCAGCGTGTAATGGCTGCCCAGCCCGCTCCGGCAACTGTAGCGGTCGAGACTGGCGGCGCCGATGCCGGTGAGCGGAATCCACTGGGCCAGCGCGTAAGTGTGGCACTGCTGGCCGATGGGGTCCCAGAGATAGTCGCTGCGGGTCAGCACGAGCGCCCTGCGGAGCATCTCCAGGTCGATTCGCCTGCCGCCGCTGGCGCAGTTGTCCAGAAGCAACCGAGGATGCTCCTTGCGCAGCGAGTCGAAGAGATCGTAGAGCCCCGTG
Organism: Isosphaeraceae bacterium; assembly: GCA_049966735.1. Taxonomy (GTDB): domain Bacteria; phylum Planctomycetota; class Planctomycetia; order Isosphaerales; family Isosphaeraceae; genus Aquisphaera. The sequence continues at coordinate 659 of JBMFUH010001167.1, read as the reverse complement.
ATGTAGCGGATTTCCCTCATTCCCCGCCGGTCGGCGGCCTCCTGGTTTCGCCAGTAATAGAGGGGATACATATTGAAGTCATTGCGATAGCAATCAATACCCACGCTGGTGATCGTGGCCGACAACCGCGCTTTGATCCAGGCCAGGGCGTCCGGATTGCCCAGGTCGAGCAGATGGAAACCGTCCTTGATCTGATAGGTCAGCTCCTTGGGCATGTCTGCCGAGGGCCTCAGCAGCCACTGCGAATGTTGCTTGAAAACCTGCGTGTCGGGCATCACCCGCTCCGGCTCGAACCAGACGAGAAACTTCATTGCCGCCTGGTGCGCGGCGTCGGCGATCGGTTTCAGGCCGTGGGGGAAGCGCGCCGGATCGGGGTCGAGATTGCCGACGTGCCGCGCCCAGTTGGATCCACAGGTGAACCAGCCGGCGTCGATCCACCAGGTGTCGAAAGGGATGCCGTGCTTCTTGACGTTCTCGAGCCCCGCCAGCACGTTGGCCTCGGTGGTGGATTCAAAACCCACGTAGCCGTGCACCGACGCCGCGCGGGGCGGGGCCACGGGTTTGCCGTCGATTGTCGGGGACTCGCGTGTCAGCAGGAACTTCCTGAGCAGGTTCTGCCCGCGCATCCGGTCCCGGCCCAGCCAGAAGACGGCGAGGAT
>JBMFUH010001166.1:0-1809 GCA_049966735.1 Isosphaeraceae bacterium | reverse complement strand
TGAAAGCTGTAAGCAACGCATGAGCAAACCGCTCTAAAGTGGGTCTGATCCCTGACTGGAGGCGCCACGAATTGCTTGAGTGCGGCCCCTCGTGCTTGCCGGCGTTCGCCGCGAGGCAAACAGCGAAGATTGCCACGATCGAACCATCGCTGCATCCTGTCGCCGTCCGCCCCAGCAATCGAGCGTCGCTCAATCGACGTCCTTGAATCGCGTCTGGTGCTCGTGAGTGAACATCGAGTAAGATGAATTTTCGTAAATGTTGCAATTTCGCAACACGGCCGCGCGCCAGCGGGTTCGCTCGAGACGACGTGGGCTTGAGCGTCGAGATGTTGGGCGCGAGGGGCCCAGCTTGAACCTGTTACCGGGAAGAACTGCTGGAATTGCCGGGGGTCAGGGTCGTCTGGGCGCCCGGCGGCTCGAGGAATTCAGCCAGTCGCGTCCCTTCTTCCTTGAAGGCAGCGTGTCGGACGATTCCGTCTCCACCTATCTCGACAGGAAGGTCGAGCACCACCATGGAGTGTAGCATTGTTGGTATGCGCCCTCGACATACACGAGAAATTGCTTGCACAATCATGAGATGATGGATCATGCGGTACACGAACCAGTAGCCGATGACGTTCGGACCAGGCAAGGGCCAGAGCAAGAGGATGGTGGGGACAGCGATCAGCGAGTTGACCAGCGCGTACGCGAAGTGCCTCCAGTAGCGTTGACTGAGGTAACTGCGCCAGATGGTGTTGACGGTCTCCGCGGCACGCGAGGAGGGATGATGCAGATCAATGCGCCGGGCCCGTCTTAGCCGCGCCAGCATTCTTTCTTCGGGACGGACCCGTGAGTGCAACCAGTCCCAGACCCGGCGAACCCAGTGCGCCGCTCCGGCCTCGGCTTCGCGGATGTTCCGCTGCAACTGATGCCAGCGCTCGGTCAGCCGGGCGCGGATTCCCGATGGAGCGTCCGGCTCAGCCGCAATCGACTCGTCCACTTCCGAGTCGTCGGAGTAGAAGAAGGACTCGTCGTCGTGCACCAGCAGCAAGTAAACGTTCACGGCCCTGGCCTGATTGTCCGCGAATCCGTCGAGTGCGACCGCCGGCATGATGGGAGCGCCGGGGGTCGCTAGACAGCCTTTCATTCTACCGGATTGATTCCTCCGGCGCATCGTCTCGTTCAGGCCAGAATCTCCCGGATTGGCACCCCTGCACCACGCTTGCGTTGAACACCCGTCAACATAGCCTGCGAGCAAGTGACTAGAGCGCCTCACAGTCGCATCGCGCAAGACCGAATCTGTTTCCCGGATGGGGACGGGGAGAATCAGCCAGTCGAGTAGCGGAGGTTGCGGTGCGTTTAGGCTTCGGCTTACGTCTGGGTCAGGGTTTCCCAAGCGCAAAGCACCGTGTGCAATGCAAACGAGAAGCGGTCTAGGGGCTGCGCTTGCCTTCAGCTCGCTAGTGGCGAGTGGCGAGAAAGCCGGGCCCACTCACCAGCCACTAACCACTCGCCACTTTCTGCCTTTTTCGGCAATGATTCATTCCGGCGGCTCGCTGATCCGATTGTTAAGCAGGATGATTGGTCCAGGACCCGGGACCTCCGGAGGCTTCCGGAAGAGCGCAGCGCGGGGATGCCCCTGGTGGACTCTGGGGGCATGAAAGCCAGCAGCAGCATCTAACTGCTGGCGTGGCGGATGGAGTTCTGCCCATGAGCAGGGACGGGATCTGGCTCTCGGGAAGGCTAGGAGGTGAGCGGACGTCGGATCGCCCGCGACGATCGTCACGATCGCGGCGAACCGTCGTGACGCCAGCCGGCGAGGCACTCGAG
>JBMFUH010001165.1:1306-1810 GCA_049966735.1 Isosphaeraceae bacterium | reverse complement strand
AAGTCAACGAGCCGTCCGTCCCGTTGCAGAACCGCCAGGATGCGCAGATCCGGCCCGGTCGGCTCGCGGGAAAACAGAGGCTCAACCCGCGCCGCGAAGTCTGCCTCGGTGAGGACTCGCCAGAAGGCCTTGAGAGCTAACCAGAGTCGATTCAAGGGTGAATCCTCGCGCTTCCAGGTCCAGTCGGGTCAAAGAAGAAGGCAAACCCAATGCTAAATCTTGCCGAAATATGCTCGTTGCTGCCAGCAATGGCTGGCTGGATCGGTCGTGGCGGGTCTGAGCTTCCTCGAACGAATAGTCTAGCATGGTTCCATTCGGGAGAAAACCGTCTGGAGTGATCAGGAAGCGTCGGGTCGTATTGAGCATGAATTGCAAGGGCGGGGCCGTGCGCGATAAGATCATGTGAGCCACACGCGAAATTCCGCGGTATTTCCCAAGCAGGGGAGAAGAGGGGTTCTTGAGGCATGTGCACCTTCAACACGCGGGAGAAATCGGACGCCCTGA
>JBMFUH010001165.1:0-1296 GCA_049966735.1 Isosphaeraceae bacterium | reverse complement strand
CATCGATTTTGAGAGCGCGGCGGGGCTGAACAGCTTCAACAACAATGCGCTGCGTGATTCGCTCTACGACCTGGTTCAGGCGCGGGACGAGCCGCGCGTGGCTCTTGATCTTCTCAATGTCGATTATCTCTCCAGTTCCGGCGTCGCCATCCTGGTCGGCATGAAGCGGCGGATCGAGACGCGCAAGGGCAGGATCGTGCTCTACAACGTGCAGCCCGTGGTCACCGATCTGCTCAACGTCATGAAGCTCGATCGCTATTTCATCCTGGCGGCAGATGAGCACTCAGCGCTCGCATCGCTCCGGCCGGTTCCTACGATCTAACCAGTTCCTTCGCTTTCCTCGATACCCGATCCTTCCTATCTTCTCGTCTCGCATGAAGTCGATTCTCCAAGGTGGCCGACTTTAAGAGTCGTAAGTGACTCGCCGCGCCGGGCTTGGACTGCGGGCCCATGCTCCGAGCTTGTTCCGAACCGAGCCTGGGCTGCGGTGCAGCGCGCGTGTCATCTTGGCCGGTTGAGCATGGGAATCAGGAAGGGCGAAGTTCGTCGAGTGGACCCCGCCCTCGCACGAGTCGTGAGGGTCGTCTGGCGAGTCGCCGGGAAGGGAGTCATCAATGGGTTTCATGCAGTATCGGTCGGACCGGCCCGATTCGGCCCGGCGCAGGCAATTTCAGGGACCGGAAGCGCTCGAGAGCCGGCAACTGCTCTCCAGCGCATTGCCCGGCTACTACTCGCTCTATACGCCCAGCGACCTGTACGTCACCAACCCCATCACACATCAGCGCATTCCGTACTCGGCGCGGAATCTGATGCAGCATAACAACCCGAACAGCCCGATATTGTCGAACCAGGGCAAGGTGGTTTCGGGAACGACCAGGAATGGCACCCAGTGGACCATCACGGTGCACGGTCCTGGCCAGGTGATCGTCACCGACACGACCCCGGGCGATGGCAGTCTGGATGACGACATCGCCACGATCCAGATCATCAACTCCAACCCGCGGACCACGTACGTCACCGGCACGACGACCGCCTCGGCCTATGCCTTGACCGACGGCACGGTCGATTTCAATCGGCTGATCGCGACCAGCGGGGTCAAGTCGATCGACCTGAACGGCTTCAATCTCAGCGCCAACGTGACGCCGGCCGTCGATCAAACGCCGGGCATCTTCCTCTATGGCGGAGTGGGCTCGCTTCAGTTCAACGATATCAATGCCTTGATCGATACACCGACCCCGAGCTCACCTCCGGCTTACCAGATTGTCATCGGCGACCCATCCACGCCGCTCACGGTCA
>JBMFUH010001164.1:0-1831 GCA_049966735.1 Isosphaeraceae bacterium | reverse complement strand
GCTCATCCGCGGCCACACCGCGACGATCAAGTTCGATCCTCACCCCCCCGAGGGCTTCGCGGTCGTCCAGCAGAAGCTCGAAGGCCGTCCCGCCCCTCCAGGAACCAACCAGGGCGAAGGTGGCGACCGGTTCCGGCCGCCGCAACCGCGTGAGGACACCCGGGCGCTCTGGAATCACTTCCTCGAGTGCATTCGCTCACGGAACCCCGAGACTCTTTGCCCGGCCGACCTGGGCTACGCCGCCATCACCACGGTGAACCTGGGCGTGCGGTCCTACCGTGAGGGCAAGGCGTTCTACTTCAACAAGGAAGACGGCAGCGTTACCTGCGCCGACAGCGCCTGGGCGACCCGCTGGGAAGAGCGCAGCCATCTACGCGGCAAGCCCAACCAGGTGATCGGCTGGAAGGCCGGCGATACCGGAAGCCTGCTCGAACCGCCGAAGTACCAGAAGCTCGAGGGCGACTGGGTCGGCGGCAAGGACCCCGCCGGAAACGCGTGAGACCTCTCACTCGTCACGTCTCTGCCCCACCCCGCGCCGGCACCTCCCCGGCGCGGGGTCTTTTCATCAAATGGCCGGTGGCGCGCCTGGATTCCGCTTGTCCATCAATCATCGCATGCTCTCGCCAGTTCGTGGCTTACCTGCTTCCCCTTGGGCACAATATGTAGGCCGCCCCATAAACATGAAAGGAGAGCGCCGCCGATGGATCACCTGAACTACGAGTTCCAGGCGAGCGAGGGAGATGTAGCCGAGGTCGTTCTGGACCGCGCTGCAAATGTTCTCCTGATGGACGACTCCAGCTATGACGATTACAACCACGGTCGCAGTTTCCGCTACCATGGCGGGTACACGACCAAAAGCCCGGTGCGCCTGGCCGTCCCGAAACCCGGCCACTGGCACCTAGTGGTCGACCTCGGTGGTGATGCGGGACAGGTGCGCGCGACAGCCCGCCTGCTCAGTGGGGCAACGGTATGAAGAGTGGGTACCGGCAGGTCGTCCGGCTGGCTCAACCCGTGGAACTGAAAGCCTACGTGGTCTTCGAGCATCAGCTCGATCTGCTCTCGCAAGGGTCCCCAGCTTCGTTGCTCCTCAATTTCGCGCTCTTCTTCCTCGGTGTTGCCGCCACGGCGCTGGGCACGCTGGTTACTGCTGCTCCGGACCAAGACAGAGTCTTTTACACATTCTTCATCGTTTTCGTCATGACACTGATTGCTGGGATTGTACTCTTAGCGATTTGGTTCGTTACGCATAAGTCAGTGAAAACCTTGGTCTTGGAAATCAAGGCGCAGATGCCTGCGAACCCAGCAGTCGAGCAGGTCGCGCCCGAAGCACCCGACACGGGTGGGGAGAGGGTTCACACCCGCCCGTAGCTCCGCGAAGCGTTGATCTACGATCAAGCGGATCTCTCGATCGGAATTTTGAACTCTCTTTACTCATCCGCTCTCGCTGCCTCGTCGGTTGACCAGCGGGACCAGCGCAACGCCGAGGACGGCGGCGAGCCAGGCGAGCAGGCAATGGCCGACGGTCAGGAAGGCATCCTGAGGCGTCGACTGGAGGATCTCCTCCACCGAGGTGATCACCAGAACCCCGTCCTTCAGCATGTAGTCGAGCCCGAGCTGCCTCAAAGCCAGCCGCAGAGAGGTACCCAATCGTGCATTTTCCAGGTCGATCGTGATCGGCGTCACATAACGTCTTATCCACCCCCTGGAGTCCCAGGGGATCAATATAGATCGGGATGGGGCGACCATCCGGACCCCGGGCTGTCGATCGGATGTATTTGAGAGGGTGTTTGAAAACCTGAATGGTCTGGGCAAGCTTGCTGAAATAGTCATA
>JBMFUH010001163.1:0-1859 GCA_049966735.1 Isosphaeraceae bacterium | reverse complement strand
GAGGATGGTGTCCGGATCGGCCGATTGTATCCTGGCTCGCTGACCTTCCTCTAACGGGCCGAACCGAAACTCAAGAAGCCGCAGAAGCAACGCCGATTCCCCTTCCTTTCGACCTTCGATGAGCCCTTCTTGTCGGCCCTGCTGAATGCCCTGCTGAATGCCCTGCTGAATGCCCTGCTGAATGCCCTGCTGAATGCCCTGCTGAAGACCTTCCTGCTTCCATTGTTCAGTCCATTCGATGACTCGATTGGCAAGCATGCTTCGTACCTCCTGCAAGTCGTTCAGACCGATGAATTCTACCCCAGGCATCCGCCTGGGCAACAGGACATGCTTCAGCCAGGCCGTGAACGCGTCTCGAAGCGATTCCTGTTCCGGCGCGTTCAACCATTTCATCAGTGCATCCAGCACTTGCCGCACGTCGTCCAGTGTCCGGCTGTTCTCCAGCCGAAAGAGCGCCGCAGTCAAGTTCAGGGGCGTCGCGAGTTCGCTATCGGCATAACGTCCTTCGTCCAGCAGCAGGTACCTCAGCCGGGGGCAGTAGCGTTCCAGGCCTCCTGACACCGAGGCGATCAAATCACTGACCTCCTCGGGGGCATTCCAGCGGCGGTCGCCGTTGTAAAGCACCAGGGGCAAAACCGGTGGAGGCAGGCCGTCGCCGGCAAGCTGCTTTGTCTGGACGAGATCCTGGTAGAGCAGGCCCAGGTAAACCAGAAGTCGCAAGGCCATGAAGCGGTCGACGGTCGACTGGAACTCGATCAGCAGGTAGACGTAGAGCCATTGGCCTTGAAACCGGACCTTCCAGACCACGTCGCATTCGCGTTCCCTGAGGTCCTTGGTCACAAAGCTGGTGTTGAGTTTTTCGAGCGTCGAGAAATCCAGGTGCTCGACCCAATCCTCCCGGACAAAGCCGCGGAGCAGGTCGGTCACCATCTCGGGATGACTGAACAGTAGCTTGTAGCCTTGATCGTGGTCCATGAGACCATTTTACTTCAATGCATCCGTGAGAAACAGGGGAGAGGGAATCCGATGGTGACCCTCACCTTGAGCATGCCGACACCAATATCATACCCCCTCCTTGAAGGGCGCAATCACTCGAACGACGCGGACGCCTGCCACTCGCCCGAGTCGGTGAGCCTTATTACATACACCACCGTCTGCCAGCCGAGTCCGAACTTCCGGCGGTGCCGGGCCAGTCGGAGAACTGTGATCGCAAGCCTATGGGAGACGGTCCAGCCCTCGGCAGTATCTGGGTTCACGACCTGCTGAGCGACCCCTCCGCAGGCGCTGAACCCCAGTCGCAGTTCGGCCGCGCTCCACGACGCGGGGATGAATTCCCTCAACTCCTCGACGATCGATTGATTGATCGGTTCCTGTTCAGTGACGGCCGGATCATCCCAGTTGAAGTTCATGTACTACGCCCCCCCGCTGCGGACGCAGAGACAAAGCAGATCGGCCTTCCAAGTGCCTCGTGACTGGCAACGCGAGATCACCCGTGCCGCTTTTGATTCGACGTAAGTATCGTAGCGGACCAATCACCAGCAACGTAGGGTCCGCCGTGCGGACCGATCCCCAGGCGCTGCCCCGCGATCGATCGCGGAAACGACGGGATTGGAATCTTGTCCCACGATGCCTGGCCATGTCCGTCCCTCGAGCCCTGTTCCAGCTCGGATCGCCCATACGCTATCTGCTCACTTCACTTCCCCGGCTTGTCGTCTCGCCAGAGCCAGCGGAGAGACTCGGGCAGGATGGCGCGGCCGTGGTGGTTGCTGTGGAAGCCCTCGCCGAAGACGAACTTGTAATCGTAGCCCTTGAACGCAAGCGCCTTGGCCATCTGCTGGTTGGCCAGCGGCCAGTTGCCG
>JBMFUH010001162.1:0-1864 GCA_049966735.1 Isosphaeraceae bacterium | reverse complement strand
AGAAGGGCGAACGAGGCCAACGTCGCCATCGCGCTAGGGCGGTATCTGATGGTCGAAGTCATCGCGTGTCGTCTCCACGGTGAAAGAAAGGAACAGGGCCAGCGCTTGCGGCGGAGTGTCCGGGCGACTAAGTTACATCAAGGAAACCAATCGCCCCGGATGATGGGCAGCAGGATCAGTCGAGACCGTTCTTCCGAAAACCCTTGCCCAGCGACAGGAGCCTCTCGTGAATCAACCTCGCGTCGCCTGCATTGCTCTGGTTCTGATCGGCTGCCTGAGCGGTGCGGCCTGGGTCCAGAAGAAGGCGCCGGGCGGGACCCGGATCTACCTGCTCTCGGGAGGTCAGAGGCAGCACCACGGCTACCGCGACCAGGCATTCTACCTCGCGGAGCTTCTGGAGAACACCGGACGTTACCAGGTAACTCTCGGCGAGGATGCCGCCATCCTCGAAACTCCGGCCATCCGGAAGTACGATCTCATCATCGCCAACGCCGACCGCCGCGACCCGGAGTTCAAGTACACCTGGGGCCAGCAAGAGGCACTTCTGAATTACGTTCACTCCGGCGGCGGCTACGTGTCGATCCACGGCGCCAACAATGCCGCGGCCGACTGGTCGCCGGAATGGAAGGTCATGCTCGGCGGCGTCTTCTCCCATGTCGGCCAGCCCGACGGCAAGGTCAAGAAAGGAAGCTACGTGGTCAAGATCGTCGACAAGTCGAGCCCGATCACCCAGGGGCTGGACGACTTTCCGCTCAAGGACGAACTCTATTACAACTTGCAAATGGCCCCGGGAATCGAGCCGCTGGCCACGGTCGATGACAACGGCACCGCCTGGCCGGTGGCCTGGACTCGCGACTACGGTCAGGGCCGCGTCTTCCATCTTGTTCTCGGTCATCGAGACTTCGGACCCGGCAAGGACGACCCCCTGAGAAATCCGAACCTCGGCCGCCTGCTCACTCAAGGGGTGGACTGGGTTGCACGGGGAAAAAGCTCGAAGTAGCGTAGAAAAGATCACCAGCTTTGACTGATGATCGCGTGTAGCGTATCTTGACACCCCACATCGACTGCTCGGAAGGACCTTTCCCATGGAGACATCGTCTTCGTCGATCTCGCGTCGCGATTTCGTGATATCGGGCTCCGCTGTTCTCGGTGGCGCCGCGCTGGCCGCCTCCGCCGGCCATGCTCGAGCAAGCGAGCCGTCCGGCACCGTGCAGGTTCCCCAGATCGTCCTGGGCCGGACCGGGGCCAGGGTCTCACGGTTGGGGATTGGCTGCGCTTACTTCCAGAGGAAGCGCGTGACGCCCGACGACGTCACCCGCACGCTGCATCGGGCGCTCGAGCTGGGCGTCAACTATCTCGACACCGCGCCTGATTACGGCAATGAGGAAACCGGCTTCGCCGAGGAGAAGATGGGTCCGGCCTTGCGCGAGATTCGAGACAAGGTTTTCCTGGTCACCAAGACCGAGGAAAACACCTACGAAGGAACCTGGCGCTTGCTCCGCCAGAGCATGAAGCGGTTGCGGACGGACCACATCGATCTGGTTCACCTGCACAACTTCGGCGACGCGAGGAAGTGGGGCGATCGCAAGCTGGTCTTCGGTGACAAGGGGGCGATGGGCGCCCTCCGCGAGGCGAGGAAGCAGGGCGTGGTCCGATTCATCGGCGCCAGCGGACATGTTCACCCGACGCGGTTTCACGAGGCGCTCGACAGCGGCGAGATCGACGTCCTGATGAACGCGGTGAACTTCGTCGTCCGGCACACCTACGACTTCGAGCACAAGGTCTGGAGCCGGGCCCAGAGTCTGAACGTCGGCCTGGTGGCCATGAAGGTGCTGGGGGGCGCCTCGCGACAGGACACCGGCGG
>JBMFUH010001161.1:856-1874 GCA_049966735.1 Isosphaeraceae bacterium | reverse complement strand
GCCATGATGGCGACCACGCAGCTTATCCGTGTTCAATCCGTGTTCAATCCGTGGCCCTTCACCGTCTTTTGGTTGCGGCTCGGCCGCGCTGTGGACCCTATATGGATGCCGCCGGCTCTTGCAGGCGCGCGGCCAGGAAATGAACCAGGTTTTCCTGCTGACGGGCGATCGACGCCAGACGATCCAGCCGCCCCGCACGCGCGCAGAGCTCGGCGATGCCCGGACAAGCCATCGAGCCATCCGGCAGATGCGCCAGCCGGGCGATCGCCAGGTCGATCGCCCGGTCCAGCCGACCCGTGCGCGCCAGCAGGTTGACCAGAACCTGGGCGGGATAGCTTGATTCGGGATCGCCTTCTAGATCGGTCCCCAGCTTCTGCTGGAAATGGGCAATGGCCAGGTCCTGATCGTGCCCCAGCAGAGCGCGGAGGTAAACCAGGTGATCGTCGAAAGTCCGCTCGAACGGAGGCGTCCCCTCGAACTGCAGCCGGGGCGAGAGCCTCTTGCCGTAATCGGCCAACTCGGCGGCCAGCGCCAGGACGGCGGGATCGGTCACCAGGATCGAATAGCGAACCGTGGACGAGAGATGCGAGATGTCCGTGTGGTAGCCTTCGTCGGCAAAGAGCCAATCACGCCCGGCGATCAGGCTGGAAATCGAGCTGGACTCGCCGGGGGACTCTCCCCTTTGCTGAATGTCGGCGCGGATGTTGACGACAAGCTGTTCGTGAAGATGGCGGATCAACCGCTCGATGCAGGCGACCTGAACGGCCGGATCCGCCGGAGGGGACTGCTCGAGCGCCGTGATGGCCGCACAGGTGCCGTAATGATCGAGGATCAGCTCGAACCCGCGCCGGGGATTGGCCCCCTGATTGAACGCCACGTCGACGACCTGGCCCAGTTTGTCGGCATCCTCGTCGGGCTCGTATTGTTCCAGCGCGCTGGCGACGGGCCCCGGCTCGCCGATGGCCCGGAAATAGGCCCAGGCGGCGGGGACCTCGCCCCGGTCCAGGAACCGCGACCC
>JBMFUH010001161.1:0-846 GCA_049966735.1 Isosphaeraceae bacterium | reverse complement strand
ACATAACGCTCCTCGTACCGGGTCCGGGCCGGTTCCGGCAAGCTGCTCAGATTACCGAAATGCAGGAGGGGCAGATCAAGCTCGCGTCTGGCCTTGAGCAAGAGGGCGTCCAGGAGCAGGCCGTAAGCGCCTGTCGTGTCGAGATGCGTGATGAGCTGCTCGATGGCCGCCTGGGCGCCCGAGGACTGAAGCGTCCGCTCGAGCGATTCAAAGGCATTCGCGGGTTGATCGGAGACAACCGGCGCGCCGAGGGAGGAGGTCGGGGCTTCCTTCATGGTCGGGTCCTGAAAAAGTCCACGGCGCGGGGAGAGATCAGGGATCGGAGAGAAAGACGCCTCTCACTCGGCGTCGGCTTTCGACGGATCGAGCGCGGTCGCCGGCGCGCCCGGCGGATCGGCGTCCATCTTGGCTCCGTAGGAGCGCTTCCAGGTGTCCCAGCACCGCGTCTTGTAGCACTCGACGAGCGCATCACGGATCTCCTCGAGGGAATCGGTCACGATGAGCAGGTTCAGATCCTCGGGCGAGATCGTTTTTTCCGCGAGCTGGGTGTTGACGATCCAGTCGAGCAGCCCCTTCCAGTACGAGGAATCGTAAAGAATGATGGGGAACCGACTGATCTTCCTGGTCTGCACCAGCGTGAGGGCCTCGAAAAGTTCGTCCAGCGTGCCGAAGCCGCCGGGGAAGATGACAAAGCCCTCGGAGTACTTCACGAACATGGTCTTCCGCACGAAGAAGTAACGGAAGTTGACCAAGAGATCGAGAAACGGGTTGCTCAACTGTTCAAACGGCAGCTCGATGTTGCAGCCGATCGACAGCCCGCCTCCCTCCCGCGCCCCGCGATTCGCC
>JBMFUH010001160.1:0-1895 GCA_049966735.1 Isosphaeraceae bacterium | reverse complement strand
CCAAGGAAGACAGTCCCTCCGACGAGGGCCTGGAAGTCCAGTCTCGCCGGTTCGTGGCTTTTCTCGACACCTCGGGAACGCTCGGCGAGCGCCGCGCCGAGGTCCTGCTCAAGCGGGGCGATGAGATCCTCGACCGCGCGACGGTGAGCTGGGAAGTCATCTCGCCTCTCGCGGCCTCGCCGAAGGTGATCGTCTTGAAACCGGGCCAGCACGGCTACCGCGTTGTCATTGCCTCGCGCGACCGCAACCCTTTTCGGGTGACGCGCGTGGAGTGCAAGGATTCCGGCCTCACGGGCCGGGCCGCGAACACCGCGCCCGCCCTCATGCAAACCCTGGAAATCAACGGCGCTCCACGTGCCCAATCCAAGCGGGGCGCTCTCACCGTCTTCACGGACCACCCGGCCCAGGGAAGGGTCGACGTTCCGTGTGTCGTTCTCGACTGAGCCACTAACGACCCATTCATCTTTGCGGGCTTTGCGCCTTCGCGAGAGGCCGTCTTTCCGCCAGGGAGCCAGCCATGCTTTCCAACCACCCTTTGCGGGCATCGCGCCTTTGCGAGAAGCTCCCTACCTCAGCGGGCTTCACGCTGGTCGAGGCCCTGGTGGTGATCTCGATCATCGGCCTCTTGATCTCGCTCCTCCTGCCCGCCGTGCAGGCGTCGCGCGAGGCGGCGCGGAGGGCGCAGTGCGCGAACAATCTCAAGCAGATCGGCCTGGCCTTGCACAGCTACGAGGAGGCGAACGGGTCGTTTCCGCTCAACTGGAAAGACCGCCGAATCTGGCCACTTTACAGCAGACCGTTCTCGGCTCTGACGCGCTTGCTTCCTTTCCTGGACCAGCAGCCGCTCTACGCTTCGGTCAATTTCAACGTGGAAATCCTTCCAGCGCGCGACCTGCGCGGCTTCGACTCGCCGTGGAATCTCACCGCATACGCGACGTGCGTGGGGCTCTACCTTTGCCCATCGGATGCGGCGGCCGTTCCAACTCCATTCGGGTGCAATTACCGGGGCAACTACGGTGTCGGACCAAACATCGGCACAAACCGGGAGTCCTACGACAGTGGCAATGGTTTTTATACGTTCCCGGGCGTGTTGGGGCCGGACGCGTTCCCCGACGGGCTATCCCATACCGTTGCCTACAGCGAGCGCGTCCGAGGCACGGGAGGCGACGGCGTGGGAGTGGTCCCAACCCGTGACTTTGGCGACATCATGGTCCTGAACGACTGCGCAGTACGCGATGCGGACTACGCGCTAGCGTGCTGCCGGCTCGCGGCGACACTAGGCTTTCCCGCCTACCGCCAGGGCGGATTTACCTGGTTCTACGGCGATTTCGAGTGCGCGGCCTACAACCACGCTCAGGAACCGAACGGCCGCATACCCGACGCGATCTCGAAGAGCGTCGCCTGGCGCGGGATTGCAACGGCCCGGAGCCTTCACCCCGGCGGCGTAAACGGCCTGATGGGCGACGGCTCGGTTCGTTTTTTCAAGAGCTCCATCGCGCGCCAGATCTGGCGCGGTCTGGGCACCCGGAACGGGGACGAGCTTGTCGAATGAGTCCGAGCCGGAGGGCGAAAACATGCCGATCCCCGTGCGGGGATCAAAGTCATTCCAGTGGAACAATGCAAAAGGAGATCGATCCCATGGCAATGGCAGTCCGAGCTTTCTCGAAGCCTGCCTCGGGCGCAGCAGTCTGCGCTCTCCTCATCGCCACCACAGTCCTCGCTGCCGGCAAGGAGGGCCGCCCGCGACTCGACAAGGACGTCCTATCCCGCTCGCGAGGGAGCAATCAGTCCCAGGGCTACTGCGGCGTCCCCTGCGACCAATTCAACCAGATGCAGCTCTGCACTAACCCGGATTATTCACACACACTCACGCACTCCATTTCGCATCGGCATAA
>JBMFUH010001159.1:0-1896 GCA_049966735.1 Isosphaeraceae bacterium | reverse complement strand
GCGCTCGGCTCCGCAGCGCTGTCCTTGCGCTCGGCTTCGCCTCGCTGTCCTTGAGTTCTTGCGCTCGGCCCTGCCTCGCTGTCCTTGGTCCTTCCGCTCGCTTCGCTCGCTGTCATTCGTCGTTGGGTCCTCTGTCGGAACCAAGGACCAAGGACTTCAGGACAGCAAGCGTGGCGAGCAAAAGGACTCGCGGAGCGGAGCGTAGCGAGCGAAAGGACTGAATGCCGGGCATTCTCACGAAACCGAGGAAAAAGGCAATGCCAGACTCACCCCCGGCCGATTATTGAAAGTTTGACGCAACCCTTGAAGGCGATTGTCAAAAGTACCGCGGGGAACGATCCTGGCGAGGGTCAGGCCTCTCGTTGCAGTAATCTCTCCAGGTCTTCCACGGGAGTGAAGATCCAGGCTCGCCCCACTTTGCGCTTGCGGAGTAGTCCGCGGGACTCGAGATCCAGGAGATCTGTTCGAGCAGTCATCGGGACGACTCCGTGACTGGCCCTGTGAGACTCGATGGTGTAAGCGAACCCGGGGTGCCGCAGCGCGTGGCGGATCAGCTCTCGCTGGCGGTGATTCAGTCCCACGGTCCCTCTCAGTCTCTGGTCGAGTTCGCGCAGCTCTTTGCCGCGGTTGTCGATGAAGGAATGGAGATCGTCGATCGACCTCTTGAAGACTGATAAGTTGTAGAGAATGAAATACGTGAGATCGTTGTGGTCGGTTTCGGTGTGCAGGAACGCTTCCCCGTATGCCACCGGGCTGCGAATGATGACCTGGGAGATCGACACGTACTCGAACAGCCAGTATCCATGATGGAGCATTGACCAGTAGAGCAGAGCCCGGGCCGTGCGGCCGTTGCCGTCAACGAAAGGATGGTCATAGGCCAGCCAGAAGTGAAGGATAATCGCCCGAATGGCCGGGTGAATGAAGCCCTGGGCATCATGCCCGTTCGCGAAATCGACCATGGCCGCCATGCGGGCATCGAGTACGCTGGCAGGTGGAGGTTTGTGGAACACCTCACCTGTGTCGTCACCCACAACCCGGTACTCGTCGTCCCGCCGCAATCGGCCCGCGGCCGTCGGATCGTCGAGAGCTCCCTCGGTCACTCGTCGATGCAATTCGAGGATAATCTCCCTGGAAAGAAGTTCTCGGCGAAGCTCGCCAATGCGCTCCATGGTGAAGTAGTTGTTCAGGATCATGCGCTCACTGCGATCGCGCGGTCGGCGCCCCGTACGGATCATCTCCTTGGCGACCTCGCGCGTCGTAACGGCTCCCTCGAGCTGGCTCGATGTGATCGCTTCTTCGACCAGAGATCGAACGAGGTAGCTCCGCTTCGTGTCCGGATTCGTCACGGGCTCTGGCACCTGGATGCTGCCCCCAGCCATGAGGTCGATCTTGTGCAGCTCTGCTTGGATTGAGTCGATGATGCAATAAGAGAATGTCTGGCCGTTCACGTCCGCCAAGGGTACCGTCCTGGTAGGCATGCGCCGAAAACTCAACCCGAGCCACCATTCTGGGTGAGATAGCCCGTTTGGGGGCTCCCGGTGACGCAGGTCGTCCCAGTGAAGGTACTTTCCTGAAACCGTTGGCTCACTTACCGTTGCGAGAATGTCCAGCAATCGTTGGGGCGCAATCTGACCGATCAGATCCGTCCTTGAAGGGGGTCGCTTGGGAAATCGCATGGATGACCCTTCTCCTTGCTCTCAAATTCGAGACTGGCCCGGCCGCAGTGAGTTGAACTGCTAGTCAACTGCTAACAACTGCTAAATTAGCATTATCGCCGGATGCCAACTGCCAATCAACTGCTAGCAATTGCAAAATTAGCAATTAGGTCGCGGGCCAGGATTAGAGGGTGTTTGAAAACCTGAATGGTCTGGGCAAGCTTGCTGAAATAGTCATAAT
>JBMFUH010001158.1:0-1902 GCA_049966735.1 Isosphaeraceae bacterium | reverse complement strand
CGAGTTCTCCTGGACCCGCGAGGAGCTGGATCATTATGGGTTCCAGGGGGACGGGCCGTTCTCGTTGCCGGAGGTCGTCGCCCGGGTGCAGCCCACGGTGCTGGTTGGCACGACGGGCAACCCGGGAGTCTTCACGGAGGCCGTGATCCGCGAGATGGCCCGGCACGTCGAGCGCCCGGTCGTCTTGCCCCTCTCCAACCCGACTTCCAGGACCGAGTGCAGTCCTTACGATGCCCTCCGCTGGACCGAAGGTCGCGCCATCGTGGCCACCGGGAGCCCGTTCGCCCCCCTCGAGTTCGATGGCAAGCCGCGGCATATCGGCCAGGCCAACAACGTCTACATTTTCCCGGGAATCGGCCTGGGAGCCATCCTCTCCGAGACTCACGAGGTGAGCGCTTCCATGTTCCTGGTCGCCGCCCTCGCGCTTGCCTCGTGCGTCAGTGAGAGCGACCTGGCCGAGGGCCGGATCTATCCTGACCAGAGCCAGCTCCGCCGCGTGGCCCGCACCATCGCAACCGCCGTGATCCGGGAAGCGCGCCAGCTCAATCTCGGCCGAATGATCCCCGACGAGTCGATCGAATCGGTCCTTGATGAATTCATCTGGTACCCGGACTATGAGCCGACGCCCCCGCGGGAACGTCATACCTCGCCAGGTCCGAAATGAGACACTGCTCTTGGCCGCCCTGGAACAGGCTGGCGATGCAAGCCTTTTGCGAAGCGCTTGTTGTTTCGGCGGATATCGCGTGCCCAACGCAAGAGGTCAAGCGTTCCTCCCGCTTGTTACCCCGGCAAGAAAGGAGGCCGGACATTCCCGTCCGACTCTCCAAAGCCTGCCGGGCTGGAAAGCCCGACCTACATGAGGATCTTCTTTGCCGGGGCAATACCCATTTCGCGAGACACTGTACTGTACCAAGGATACCGGGTCATTGGATCATGCCGCCCTCGCTTTGTGAAGGGTCCTGGTCGTGCCAGCCCGCAAGGGGGCAAGCAAATGCTGGGCGCCCCTTCCGAATTCTGCATCATTGGCTCACTGCCCAGTGTCACCACCAACTCACTCGACCTCTACTTGCCATATTGGCAACTGCTTGCCGAAAAGTTCAATCAGAGACGTGAGGGTACGCAAGGAAGTGCGAAACGCTAGCACATATGCCGGTTATTACCGGGTGAGCGTACCGACGTTTCCTGAGGACCCCACGCATACTGTACAAAGATACATTCCTTGTACTCGGCAAAGTATGGAACCTGGAGTAGACTAGGTGCATCAGACTAGAACCGACACGGAGAAGCCCGCATGAAGACCATCGGCAGCTACGAAGCCAAGACCCACTTGCCCCGGCTACTCAGCCAGGTCGAGCAGGGCGAGACCATAACGATCACCAAACGCGGCAGGCCCGTGGCTGTGCTCTCACCTGCCCGACTGGTGCCACAGCGTGACGTGAAGGCCGTGATCGAGGAATTTCGTGCCTATAGCCAGGATCACGCGCGCAAGCATGGGGCGCTATCTCCCCGCGAAATCAAGGAGATGACCGAGGAGGGACGGCCTTGAGCAAGAAGAAGGGAGTCGCCAAACCGCCAAAGGAAGGGCTGGTCATTGATAGCTCAGTCGCCATCGCTTGGTGCTTTCCCGACGAGCGTGACACCTATTCACAATCCGTCCTCGATGCCCTTGCCTCCCGACAGGTGATCGTTCCTGACCTTTGGCATCTTGAAGTCGCTAACACACCGATCGTTGGAGAGCGCCGTAAACGCTCTACCCAGGCGAACACCGCGACGTGGCTTGGCTTTTTCAATTCGCTGCCGATCTCCGTTGACGAGGAGACGAAAGCCCATGCTTTCGGGGATACCCTGGCACTTTCTCAAAAAACTCCTTTTTGAGGGCACCGGTCTGGACAATTTCCATCG
>JBMFUH010001157.1:0-1905 GCA_049966735.1 Isosphaeraceae bacterium | reverse complement strand
CTGGCCCTGAATCAGCCCGCTGTACCGAAGATCTGTCGCACGATGGCCGCGTTCTCGCCGACCTGGTCGCTGAACTTCTGATACATGCCAATGATCATGGCGTCGCTCGACTTGATGCCGGAGAGCGCTTCCTCGATGGCGCGACGCACCTCCTGCGACGAGCCCACGCGCCGGCCGGCGGCCAGGACCTTGTAGACCAGACATGGCTTTTTCGTCGCCTGAATCACCTTGAACATCCGCGGCGG
Organism: Isosphaeraceae bacterium; assembly: GCA_049966735.1. Lineage (GTDB taxonomy): Bacteria > Planctomycetota > Planctomycetia > Isosphaerales > Isosphaeraceae > Aquisphaera. Next base: position 1,660 of record JBMFUH010001157.1, on the reverse strand, counting down.
GTCGGACGGGAGATAAATCTCACCCAGTGGCAGGTCGTTGCCCAGAATCGCCTTGCATTCCTCGGGCGTCCGGGTTCGATAATAAAGCGAGCACATGTAGTAATCGACATCCCATCCTTTCTCCTCGGCGGTTTCGACCAACCGCGGGTCGTGGGCGGAGAGGCCGACCAGCGCGCCCGTGGCGCGAATGCGCTTGAGCAGGTCGGTGAGGACGTCGTACTTCTTCTGCCGGTGCAGCCGGTCGCCCAGCGAACCGTGCGGGGCGATGCCGATGGGCTTGTGCCGGGCGGCATCTTCGATGTTCTCCGGGTGCTTGTCCCAGTCGGGCTTGCCCAGGCAGAGCCAGTGCATCGTTCCCCCTGCCGCGCGGTAGTGGTCCAGGTCCGAGAGCGTACGCTCGGCATAGCTGTTTTGAAAAGTGTTCAGCCCGCATTCCTCGCAGCGTTTGAGGAGGTCCAGAACCCGCGCGGGAGTGTGCCAGTCGGTGTAGTGCTGGCTGAAAAGATGGTTGAAGTGAGAGTAGCCGTAAATCGGGTTGCCGCCGATGATCAACCGCGTGACGCGATGCGGCCCGAGTTGCACCGTCGGCAAGAGAGGCGCCGTCGGCCCTGGCCGCTCGCTCGCCTGCGCTCCGCTGGCGACAGCCGCAAGACCGCCGGCAAGGCCCGCGGTCTGCTGGAGGAAATCGCGACGACTCGAAGACGAAACCCCCTCACACGGGGAGGGATCATGTCGATCTTGACCCATGGCCGCCCCCTTTTTCGACGCTGTTTGGTCCGAAGTGCACAACGCGGCCGAGCCGCAACCGAAAGACGATGAAGGGCCACGGATTGAACACGGATTGAACACGGATTGAACACGGATTGAACACGGATTGAACACGGATAAGGTGCGTGGTTGCCATCATGGCTCCGCGCGCTGGATCACCCGGGGCAGCAACCCCAGAGCTTGCCACGGAAGCGCTTGCGAAATCGTGTCCGGCGTACAAGATTCTCGAAGTTAGTAGCACAGCGCGAACTCTGACCGCAACCAAAGTGGTCAGTGGGGAATCGGGTGTCGGGTATCGGTTTCCTGATCCGGAACCTTGCCCATTTTGACAATCTTGCACGGCGCACGAGATTCTCGAAGTTAGTAGTACAGGGAAGTCTACCAGAGGAGCGCCCGCGTCACCATTGCCCACCGCTCGTTGCACAAGCAAGCAGGGACCTCGGCGTGTTGCTTTTTTGCATCATGGTGCAATTTCCCACGCACCGTGACCTATGGTCGAGACAAGAGGATGCATTGGTGCCAGCAGGCCACAATGTCTGAGAGCTTCCCACCGCCCTGATGCTCGTAGGCCGATGATTTCGGCGCGCGGTTTGCATAAAGCAGCTATGACCACGACGGGCAATTTCATTCCCAGACGACGGAGATTCCTCATGGACGCGAGTCCTCAGATTCGTGTGACTCTTTCCGAAGAACTTCTGGAGCACCTTCGGCATGAGGCTGAGACCCGGCACGTGCCCCTGCGCTGGCTGGTTGCCGGATTGGTGTGCGATACGCTGGACCGGGAAGAGGCTCCCGCCCGGCCGCGAACAGCCCTGCTGGCGTCGGTCTGAGCGTCTCGCTGCGCTTGTTGTTTTTCGGGATCAGTGGAGGATCAGAGGACGTAAGAACGCAA
>JBMFUH010001156.1:0-1909 GCA_049966735.1 Isosphaeraceae bacterium | reverse complement strand
AGCGGACCCTACGATATTCAATGAGTGCGCAAGCCGACTGCAAACCGCTCTAGTGTGCATGAATTTGCGTCGCGTAAGACCGTGTCTCCCCTGGTCGACGGGCGCTGGGGCGAGCTATTCTCGGAACGGTTCGTGCAATGACCTCCGCGCTCCAGGGCACAGGTCTCACGAGTGCCATCATGATCCTACCTTTTGATTGATTTAGGTAGAAAGATATGAAGATTGTCATTTATCCTGCTGTCGAGAACGATCGCTGGGATGCGTTGCGCCAGGTGCTGCCTGATGCGGCCTGGGTGAACGCCATGACCGAGGCTGAGGCCGAGGCGGCGATGCCAGAGGCCGCTGTGCTTTTGGGGAAGATCACAAGGCCGATGCTGGCACGCGCCAATCGGCTGCGCTGGGTCCAGGCATTCACGGTGAGCCTGGAGCATTACATGTTTGATGAGCTGATACGCCACCCGTGCGTGCTCACGAACATGAGGGGGCTCTTTGGCGACGTCATTGCCGACCAGGTAATGGGATACGTGCTTTGCTTTGCCCGCAACCTGCACACATACGTCCGCCGGCAGCTCGAGCATCGCTATGAGCCAATGGGTGGAGAGTGCGCACGGGTGAGCAACGCGGCGGGACCGGGAACGATTGGGGCGATGGATCGGGCCACCATCTACTTGCCGGAAGCCACGATGGGAATCATTGGTATGGGGGCGATCGGCCGCGAGATCGCCCGCAGAGCCAGGGCCTTCGGCATGATCGTTCGAGGCGTGGACCGGTTCCCCGATCGGGTCCAACCGCTGGAGGGAGTCGAGCGGGTCGACGGGATCGACAAGCTTAGTGACTTGCTGGGCTGGAGCGACTTCGCGGTGATCGCCGCGCCCCAGACTCCCGAGACGGCCCGGTTGTTTGACGCTCGGATTCTGGCGCGGCTCCGTCACACGAGTTACCTGATCAACGTAGGAAGAGGGGCCATTGTAGTGCTCGACGATCTGGTGGCAGCACTTCGGTCCGGTCGACTAGCTGGCGCGGCGCTCGATGTTTTCGAAATCGAGCCGCTGCCGCCTGATCACCCTCTCTGGGATTTCCCCAACGTGATTCTCACGCCCCACACGGCCGGGTACTCTCCGGTGATCGCGCCCCGGCACCTGGCCATGTTGCTGGAGAATCTCGGCCGGTTCGTCCGGGGCGAGGCTCTTTTGAACGTGGTCGACAAGACCCTCTGGTTTTAGGGGATAGAACAGGCGTAGAATCAAAAGAGATCCGCATTTCAAGATGCAAGGGGCTTTTTCACCGAACGTTGCGTCTGATGCGGTGCGGCCTTCGGTCCGGGAGGGAACAATGCGTCGGGCCTTCACGTTGATCGAGCTTCTCGTCGTCATCGCCATCATCGGCGTCCTGATCGGGCTACTCATGCCCGCCGTGCAGTCGGCCCGTTCGTCCGCGCGTCGGGCGCAGTGCCAGAACAATCTCAAGCAAATTGGCCTCGCTCTGAACAGTTACCTGGGCTCGCACAACGTCTTCCCCATGAGTGCCGTGGCGGGTGCCGGCCATGGGATCAATCAGAGCTACTTTGCTTTAATCCTGAGCGAGCTCGAGCAGCGGCCCATGTACAACGCCTACAACTTCAAGATCGAGAACTACTCTCCGGCAAACTCAACCGTGGTGGCGACTCAAATCGCGACATTCCACTGTCCCGAAAGTCCCTTGCCGACCGACTCTCTTCCCGCCAGCCAGATCCAGATGTTCAGTGGCACATATTATCCGGGAAAGTCGCTCTTCGCGCGGTGTAACTACGCCGCGAACTGGGGGGGCAGCCAGAACGCGCTGGGCAGCGACTTCAACACGAAGAAGGGAACATACAAGGGTGTGATGATGACGGTGGCGGCGACGACCCCCCTGGGACCGACGACTTGCA
>JBMFUH010001155.1:0-1923 GCA_049966735.1 Isosphaeraceae bacterium | reverse complement strand
ACCGGTGATTTCTCCGGAGCATTGTCCCCCTGGAACTGGACCGAGAGCGGATCGCCCAGCTCGCGAATGGTCGCCATGTGCAAGCCGTTGATCATCCCCAGGCCATCCCAGACGGGCCTTCCTCCCTTGCGCGCCGGGGCCGGCGTGGCGCAGTATTCGGCCAGGCCCTCCACCAGCCAGATCGGCCAGGAACTCAAGCGCGGTTGCACGCCAATGTTCTGGAGAATCTGGTGCGTCCCTTCGTGCGCCACCGTCTGCGGCTTGCGCAACGCCGAGATCTCCGGAGCGCTCGCGTCCTGGTCGGAAATCTCGTAAAAAGTGATGCGATTGGTGTAGATCTCGTAAAACGCCTGGACCACGGGCTCGACCTTATGGTTTGCCCGAAACTCCCGCTCGGTCCTGTAGATCACGGCGACCAGGGGAAATTCCGCCTCATGGACGGGCACATCGTTCTTGCGGAACGCATCGAGCAATCGTCTATAGAGGTCCTCGAGCAACCGGCTGCTGGCTTCCGCGAAACTCCGGCTCGACTTGTAAAAGACGAGATAATGGGTCGTCCGCAGAACCTCAAAGTCGCCCAACGGACCCTGCTTGAGCCTGGTCAAGAGCTCGTCCGCGGTGAGCGGGTGAAACGGTTCATCGGTGGGAATCAGCATGCTGGGAATGCCGAGCTGGCCGTCGGGAAGAATGAGCACGCATTTGTCGCCCCAACGGCCGTGCAGGCGGGCCACGACCAACTCCCCACGCTCGTCCTTGACCAGAAACCGCCCGCCGATCGGCCGATCGGCCTTGTGCTCGACCTCGGAAGCGCGTCGTCCTGGGGCTGGCTCGCTAGAGGGGCCGGAACCCGCGCTCCGGGCACTCGCGTGCCTCACGGGAACCGGTCGAGGCGGCAATCGATCCGGGACGGAATCGACATCCCGCGAAGCAGGAAGCTCGCGTCCCGGAACCAGGTCGCCGGTCTCCGGCTCCGACTTCCGCATCGCCAGGATGGTCTCGTCGCGCGTTGCCGGCGGGCAACGATTCGAGGGCGCCTCCGGCAATGCGGTCCCGGCATGCTCTGGCACGGGAACAGGCCCCTCGGTTGGGCTCCGCGCCGCGAGGGCAGGGGGGGGTGAAACCGAAGGGGCACTGGCAGGATCGGCGGCGGCAACCGCAAGTGGGTCAGCCGATCTCGAAGGCCAGATCGCCCAGTAGGTCGCGATCAGGGCCCCCGCGAGAAGCGCGATGATCGACGAGGCGATCAGACGACGATCAACCCTGGGACCGGGACTGACGAAAAGCTCGGTACCACAAAGCGGGCAAAAGCGGCGACACTCTTGCTGGGGCTGGCGAATGCGGACGGCCGCGCCGCAACCACCACAGGAGATGACCACGAATTCCATGGCCTGGATTCTCGCACGGGCGTCATCTGAAGGAATTCGGCGAAAGGGCGCTATTAGTCTAGCACTCCCGACCGCTCCGCGCGAAGGAGGTGGTTTTCATGACACTTCCCGTCAAACGCCACCGCCTCTGAGCGCGTCTTATACTTCGAGCGGCCCCGAGTGATCCGTTTGGGAGGGCGAAGCTCCTGCTGAGCCCGTCTTCCCGGTGGCTCGCCAGGAGGCTTGCCCTAGAGCGGTTTACCATTGAGTTGCGTACGGGCGCGGTACGATTTCCTTCCTTCTCCCGTGGGCAGAAGGTGCCCCGCGGGGGCGGATGAGGGCCTGGGGCACACCAAATGGGCTGGTGATTTTCCCTCATCCGGCCGTCCCGGCCACCTTCCAAAGGGAGAAGGTATGATCACAGCGGTATCCCTTGAAAGCTGTGTGCAACGCATGAGCAAACCGCTCTAGGCTGATGCGAAGTTGGGCTTGACACACGTTCTCGGGGGGGCCTTTTGTCCTGTTTCTGTTTTTGTTTCGGACCACGAAACGCTGGCGG
>JBMFUH010001154.1:532-1928 GCA_049966735.1 Isosphaeraceae bacterium | reverse complement strand
GCTCGTGATCGAGGATACCGAGGTCCGCTCCGTGCACACGCTCAATTTGCCGGAACCGGGACAGCCGCACGTCGCCAGAGCCAAGCTTGATGGCACCGACGGCGGCATCGGGATCGGCGCTCAGCGAATTTCGGTCAAGGACTTCGAGCCGCAAACGGCGTGTCCTGCTGAAATGCCCAACAGCACCCAGGCGTTTTGCCCTGCCGCGTGCCGTGCAGCGGACAACGCGGCCGGCGCCCCAATTAAGGACCTCGAGACCGGGGCAAGGCTGTATAACAGCGGGGACATGGAGCTCGCCGCCAAGCACTTGGATGCCGCCCGGATGCACCAGGATCGGCTCAAGATGGAGGAGCGGGTCGTGCTGAATGCGTATTTGAAGGATCTCCACAAGTACGTGGGCTTCTCCACGGAGCAGGCCAGTGCGCATGCAACCTCCAAAGAACCCTGCTGTGCCGACGACAAGGCTTGTGCCGCCCAGTGCCACCTGGTCGCGGCCTCTTGCTGCTCCTCTGAGAAGCCGAAGCGGACGGCAAAGCCAGCCCGTTTCGCTCAGGTGCAGATTCCCGAGATCGGCCGCGCGGAGATTGCCGGTGAATGGCTAATTCCGCACGATGAGGTCTTGCTGGTGGGCTTCGGTCCGCACACCGTGGCCGATAAGGACGGTAAGGCGGTCGTTCGGGAACTGCTGGCGATGGTCACGGCCACCGAGATTTCCATGCCCAAAGTTGAGGCCGACTCCGAGCCGCTGGGCCTGCCCCGCCCCTTGCCCAAGGTCGCCCGGCCGACCACCACTGCCCTGCCCTCCCCTGCTCTGCCCAGCCGGTCGCTGCCCCAGGGGTTCCATGCCGATGGAACGCCCGCCGCGCTTCCACCGCTGCCCGAGGACGACAAGGTCGCGCCATCGCCGGATGAATCGGCCGAGCCCCGTCCCAGCCCGCAGAAGCACAAGGCTCCGTCCAGTAAACCTCCCGTCGTCAAGCCCGCGACACCGTCGGACAGCAAAACCACGAAGGCCACGTTCCTTTTGCCCGGGAGTCTGTTCAAGCAAACGGCAATACCCGCGATCGGCATTCCCAACGTGCAGTTCATGATGCCCCTGAAGCCCTTCGAGATCAGACTTCCGTTCAACCAGAAGCTTCAGCTCGACCTGATCGGCCGGGTCGTGGCCGATGATCAGGCGGCCGAGGAATAGGCAAAACAGATAATCGGCCACGCACGGCGAAGACCGACCAAGGACGGAGCGGCCGTCTCGATCTGGAGGACGCCCACGGTGCCTTCACGGGTCTTGAAGGCGAATGTATCGGGACGCTCCGTCAGGTGATTATCGATCATCATCGAGCTCATGCTGGTTTTTCTCGGCGGCGTCCGCTCCAAGATTTCGCGGACCTCCTCCGGG
>JBMFUH010001154.1:0-522 GCA_049966735.1 Isosphaeraceae bacterium | reverse complement strand
TGAAGTCGAAAGCCGTCTCATCGAAACGCAGCAGCGTTTCGCTTGCTTCTTGACCGAGCCGAAGCGGCTCGTCTTTTCGGATCTCGGACTCCAAGGTGCCCCACCGACTGTTGTCGACGAGCCAGAGCTGTAGATCAACGTCCCTGACGAAAGACAAACAGTGAGCGTCTATTCCGTTCCGCCGAAACCACGCGAGGCGCCGCTCGACGACGTCGGGATGCCGGCCCCAATCCGCCGTCTTCATTCCCTCGTACATCCTGAAAACTCGTCCCGTGTCCAAGTCGAGATGCGATCTCCCGTTCCAATAAGACGTCTCCGTGAGCCGCAGCATCTTGACCGGCCCCAGCCGCACGTGCGCGCCAGTGGGGAAGAATGGCGATTCCGTGGTATGACCGAGCCGGGAGCAGCGCTTTGGGGATCGCCCGGATCAGCGCCGGGACGGCCCGCGGGTCGCCGATGGCGCGCGGGGCGAAGGCCAGTGATCAGAGCGTGTTATCATGTCTGCTTGCGCCATTCCGCATT
>JBMFUH010001153.1:0-1939 GCA_049966735.1 Isosphaeraceae bacterium | reverse complement strand
GGCGAAAGAAATGCTCGAGCACGTCTTTCCAGGGGTTATCGAAGTCGCTCATGCGAATGTCGAGGGGAGAATGTCGGGGGGAAAATGTCGAATGTCGGGGGGGACATAGTGAACTATAACCGCAGGTTACGCAATCTGGTTAGGAGAAATCTCTCCCTATCTTGGCCAGGGCGCCACAGAAATCCACTCTATCCCTCTCGACTCCCACATCCCGCCTCGGATAATTAAAATGCCCCTTTTGGCCTTCGCGCCCCACTGTCGACTGCCCACTAGGAGACGTTTGGCAGTCCGACGGAGCGCAGAAGAGACCGCAACTCCGCCCGCTCGTCCTGGGTCAGGTCGCGAGAGGGTGGACGAGACGGCCCTCCCGGCCGACCGATGATTTCCAGGGCTGCCTTGACGGGAGGCGATTCGCCGCTGGTGCGAGCCGCGATTTTCCCACGAAAGGCCTCCCAGACATAGTTGTGGGAGGCGTTCATGTCCATGGCTTCCTTATACCGGGCCGACTGGCACAACTGCCAGACCTTCAACTCGTGCTCGGGCCAGACCGTCGCCAGATGGGTGATGAAGCCGTGGCCGCCCAGAAGATGAGTCAGCACGCACATCAGGGCATTATCGATCACGGCGACCCGGCCGCAATACCTTCTCACTCCCTGGGCGAAGTCGAAGGGTCCCCCAGGATGCGACCACTTGATGCTCACCACGCGTTCCAGTTGCACCAGCTCATCCATCACCGCGAAGGGGATGTTGTAACCGTGCCACCAGGTGTTATAAACCATGATCCCGATGTTCGCGGTGGCATCGTGGAGGCCGCGGAAGAACTTGAGGACATCTTCGTCGGAAGGAGAGTGATAGTACGGAGGACCCAACTGTACCCCATACACGTCGAGTGACTGGGCATAGCGGGCCATCTCGATACAGACCCGCGGATTGGTATCCTGGACCCCGACGATCACGGGAACCCGACCAGCGGCAGTCTCCACGATGGTGCGCGCGACCGCCTTGCGCTCCTGTAGCGTCAGGACATCAAAGTCTCCCCCCGCGCCGACGGCGAGCAGCACGCCCTTGCCCGTGACGATGCCGTGCTGGATCAAATAGCTCACGTTGAGCCGGATGGCCTCCAGGTCGAGGCTGAGGTCCTTTTTCAGGTGAGTGATGACCGGGATCAGCGGGCCGACCAGAAGTGTCTGGGCGTTTTCCTTGGTGGCCGCCTTGGGCAGGCGCGCAGGTGCCTCGTGTGCGGTTGCCGTTGCGGGAACTGTTCCCGCCAGTCCACCGACCACCCCGGCAGATGTAGCCAGGAACTCCCGCCGTCGGAGTTCCGCGGAACCCGCCCTGGCGGCTGCGTCCCCCGTCTCCCCATGCTTGCCCCCAAGCATTCCCACCGGAGGAAAGTGATTGTCCATGGCATGTGTCCTCGTCAACTGAGAATGATCTCTGGTCTCGATCATACCCCGCAAGCCGGCAGAGAGAAGCGGACGCAAACGCCGGACAAGTACCCAGGACCAGCAAAACCATCACAACAGAGAACGCGGCGTTTCTCCGGGCAACCACCCCTTCGAGGTTCGAGTTAGGTAGTCGGCCAAGCCCTGATCATTGCCACCGGCCAGGTCAATCGCAAGGCGATGCCAGCGTTTCTTCTTTGATTTCTTGATAGAGGGCTTTGCGGGGCCACAGAGGGCTTTGCGGGGTCAGGTGCCAGCCGCGTTTCCCCTGACTGTTCAATGCTCACCTCGGATACGCCGAGCGGCGCTGTGTGCTCTTGGCGAGCTTTGCGCCTTGGCGAGAGGCCCCCATGACGGTCCTCGGCCCTCCCATTGATGCTGACCGGGATGGATTGCGGCGACTACCCGGTCCCAGTCGGTCGTCCTGGGCGTTACACTCCAGGCGCTGGCCGGTTCCGGACAGGGGGCCGCGTCCACCGATATCTCATCGTCGA
>JBMFUH010001152.1:1696-1939 GCA_049966735.1 Isosphaeraceae bacterium | reverse complement strand
GATCCAGAGGGTACTCTAATTGTCATTCGCAATTCTGGGAGAGCGAGGCTCCTGCCGAGCTGCATTGTGTATCGGCTCGCCAGCAGGCTCGCCCTCCCAGGATCGTGTGAGGCTACCGACGCAAAGAAAACGGCCCGCACGCGGTTGACACCTCGCTTCAGGAGCACGCCGATGCAACGAATCAAGCCCAGCCTGATCCTGGCATCCCTGGTCGTGGTCGGCGCGGCCCTCTGGGCCAGCACC
>JBMFUH010001152.1:0-1686 GCA_049966735.1 Isosphaeraceae bacterium | reverse complement strand
CCTACGTTGAGCAAACCGGCAGCCGGATGGCGGTGGCGGCCGATTGCCTCCTGAACTCGCTGAGCAAGGCTCAGATCCAGAAAGCGAGCTATCCGTTCGATTCCAAGGAGCGGCTCAACTGGCATTTCATCCCGCGCGAGCGGAATGGACTGCCGATCAAGGAGCTGACATCCGAGCAGCGTGCCCTGGCATTCGGCCTGATTCAGACCGGGGTCGGCGGCGGGGGATTTCTCAAGGCCACGACGATCATGAGCCTGGAGCAGGTGCTCAAGGAGATGGAGCAAGGCAAGGGGCCGCTGCGCGATCCCGAGCGCTACTTTTTGACGATCTTCGGCACGCCTTCGGACTCGGGCAAGTGGGGCTGGCGGGTGGAGGGCCATCACCTCTCGCTCAACTTCGTGCTCGATAACGGCAAGATCGTGGCGGCAACCCCCTCGTTCTTCGGCGCCAACCCGGCCGAGGTCCGGCAGGGCCCGCGCCAGGGCGTGCGAAACCTGGCCGATCGGGAAGACACCGCGCTGCGACTGGTGCAGGCCCTCGACGACAATCAGAAGAAGATCGCCATCGTCGCCGCCGAAGCGCCCCACGAGATCCGCGCCGCCGGCGCGCCCCAGCCCCCGACCGACGCCGCGCCCGGGATCGCTTACAGCGAGCTGACGAGCAGTCAACGACCGCTGCTTCGAGCCCTGGTCGAATCGTACTCCTCGGATATGCCCCAAGAAGTTGCCCGGGCGTGGGTCGATGAGATCCGCAAGGCGGACATCGAAGGGCTCAAGTTCTCCTGGAGTGGTCCGCCCGATCGCAGCCAGGGGCATGCCTATCGCGTGCAAGGGCCGACGTTCCTGATCGAGTTCAACAACACCCAAAACGGCGCCAACCACATACACTCCGTCTGGCGGAACATGCTAGGTGACTTCGGCATCCCCCTGGCGACGAAATGACGCGGTGCCTTTGGCACCATGGCAGATGGCATTTGCCATCTATCATCCGAACATCGTAAAAGGGTCTTTCGCGCATGATTCCACGGAAAGCGGCATCTGAGGTGTCTGAACTTGCCCCGGAAGATCTCCGCACGCGCCTGGAGGCGGGTGAGCCTTTGACGCTGCTGGACGTGCGCGAGCCGCACGAGCGATCGTACTGTGCCATCGCCGTCCCGCCGACGGCCGGCGACCTCTTCATCCCGTTGCGCACGATCCCCAATCAGGTCGGCGTCGTTCAGGAGGCGCTCCGGCGCGGGCCGTTGGTGGTCTACTGCCATCACGGCTTTCGCTCCCGGAACGTCGCCCAGTGGCTTGCCGGCCTCGGGCTCTCGGGTGTCCTCAACCTGAAAGGCGGCATCGACGCCTGGTCGCGAGAGGCCGATTCCGCGGTCCCCAGATACCACTAGGCAAAACTTGGTTCCTCGATGTTTCTGAGACCTGCTCCAGGTAGCCGGAGATCAAACCATGAAAACGTGGACGCGGCGGGAAATGATGGCGGCCTCGGCGCTGGGGGCGGCAACGCTGGCGGCCCGGCAGGGACAGGCAGCCAACCGGCCGGATGACCAGGAGAAGCCGGCAACGCCCGCGCCGGCCAACGAGTCGATCGTGCTGGGCTTCATCGGCGTGGGGGGAATGGGATCGGGCCTGCTGAACATCTTCAAGGGCTTTCCCCAGGTGCGGGTCGCGGCGGTCTGCGACGTGTACG
>JBMFUH010001151.1:0-1942 GCA_049966735.1 Isosphaeraceae bacterium | reverse complement strand
GTGAATCGCGGTAGTGTTATTCAGACAAGCTCCTAGAATCAAGATGCTCGTCAACCGGACAAGATCAAGACACTTCGAAAAGTATCGTAGGGTCCGCTGTGCGGACCAAATGCCTCGGGCCGTCGGTCCGCACAGCGGACCCTACGGCGGGCCATCGACCCCAAAAGCGCTCTAAACGGACAAGATCAAGACGGTTTGAAGAGAACCCAGCAAGTAAATGTCATCGTCGCGTCAATCTCTCCCTCCGGCGCCTCACGGCAGCGCGAACGGCCATGCCGGCGCAAACCATCCCGAAGAAGGCTAGCACGCTCGGCTCGGGAACCTGGTTCCCCGCGGGGGTGAGCTCGTAAGCCGAGAATTTCCCCGACGGGTCGTATCCGTAACCCACAATCTGGCCCGCGTCGCTGATGCCCGTCGCCGTCTGCAGTACCCAACCCGATTTGGGAGGAAGCAGCGTGTTGAGGTCCAACCCGCCGTACGCGAAGCTCTTGGGATCCAACGAGTTCATGAATGCGCTGACCCCACTCGCGCCGTACCCGTACGATCCCACGACCAGGCCCTGGCTGTTGATGCCCGCGTAGTCGGGGTAGCTGCCGGATGGACTCGGATACATCTGAGTCGTGAAGTGGCCGAAGCTCAGGTCGACCATCCCTTGGGCGGTCGTGTACACGAAGGGGCGCTCACCGGAGGTCCCCACGCTGAAACCCACGACGGCGCCGTTGCTGCTCAGCGCCTCAGCCCCGGCCGAACTGCCTGCGACGATTTGGACGCCCTTGCCCGTGGCGCTGTCAATGAGGTAGGGGTAGGACCCGGCGGGATCGCTAGCGTTGCCCGGGTTTGCCGCCGTGAACGCCCCGGCCTGGAACACCTGCGCAGCGTACGGGCCCCCGGAACCCGTGGGGATCCCGAGCGTCCTGAGCTGGCCGCCGGGAGTGATGGTCAGATCCTGCAGGCTCCCGTAGTTCAGGGCCGGCCCCAGGTCCGTAATCGAGTACATCGGTGCCGCGTGGGATGTCGCGGGCGTGGCGGCGCCCCAGACGAGGGTCATGCCCAGGGCCGCCAGGCCCCACCCCAGTCTTCGCTCAGCCTGCGTTTTCATTGTCTCTCAGTCCTTGAGAAAAGTCCGGCGGACGCCGTGCGTCCCGCCAGGTCGTCGATGCTTGCTCCCATCGATCGGCGGATCATACACCCTGCCCCAAACCGGGTCCAGACAGGAATTGGGACGTTTGAGACGTTTTTTTTTCTTTCTTTGCGCAGTCACCTGCGGCGCGAGCATTCCAGCGAACCAGACGGAACAAGGCTAACACGCTTTGCGAGTCGATCGATTTCAGATCAGGCTTGCTTTTGACTCTGTTTCGACCAGACATAAAGCGCGATCGCCGCGGCGGTGGCGGCGTTAAGTGATTCGACCTCCGGGACGATGGCCACCCGCCGGCGCGGGCCTTGCCGCCAGCGGTCGGGCAGGCCCGGACCTTCGACGCCGACCAGCAGCCCGAAGCGATCGGGAAACGGTTCCTCGCCAACTTCCGGTCCCGTCGTATCCAGCGCGATGATCGGCGCGGACCGCGACGCCAGATCCTGGATCGATGGTCCCTGGAACAACGGAACTTGCAGGAGCGCCGTGCCGGCGGCTCGACTGCTCCGGGGATGGAACGGGTGCGCGGACTCCCTGAGCAGGACCACGCGCGCGACGCCAAACGCCGCGGCCGAGCGGATCACCGCGCCCACGTTTTCCGGATCTTGAAACGGAATGAACAGCGTGCAGCCGTCGGGCCATTCCAGCTCGTCGGACCAAGCCGCGAGCGGGAGCGCGCTCACCACGAGCAACGGAGCATTCGTGCCGGCAACGTCGAGCTCCTGAAAGAGTGGCCTGGAGAGTCGGAACCAGGTCAGGTTTGCAGTCGGCGGAGGCGGTCCTTGCTCGTCGCTGATCCAGCCCAAG
>JBMFUH010001150.1:0-1946 GCA_049966735.1 Isosphaeraceae bacterium | reverse complement strand
GAGGGCCGGCGAGGCAGCCCCGGCGCCGGGGGCATTCAGGACATGTCCTCTCTCCGATCCGTGTTCCATCCGTGTTTCATCCGTGGCCCCAGAATCCTCGCGTCGGCTAGAGCGCCTCCCAAGCGCGAAGCACCGTGTGCAATGCAAGCGAGAAGCGCTCGAGTGTCCGTCCTGCCTTCACTGGCAATTGGCAATTGACAAAGGATACCGTGTTTCTTCGTCCTCCGGGAGCTATCCCCAATGTCTCCAATGCTATCGCGTCGAGCGTTCGTAACCGGTCTGGCGGCCTCGGGTCTCGCTCTGAGAATGACAGACCTGAGAGCCGCCGAGCCGCCGACCCGCAAGTTCACAATGGATCTCGTCTGCGGCAATCTCGGCGTGAGCGCGAAGCTGCCCGAGGCCATCACGCTTGCTCACAAGTACGGCTTCGAGTCGGTCGCGCCGGATGTCGGGTATCTCAGGCAATGCTCCGAGAGTCAGCTCTCGGAGTTGAAAGAAGAGCTGAAGGCCAAGAACCTGGTCTGGGGCGCGGGTGGCCTCTCGGTTGACTTCCGCGGCGGCCAGGACGCCTTCCGGAAGGGACTGGCCAACCTCGCCGCCGAGGCAGCGGCCCTCCACCGCGCGGGGGCTTCGCGAATCGGCACCTGGATCACGCCGGGACACAAGAGTCTCACCTACCGCGCCAATTTCAAGCAGCACGTCAACCGGCTGCGGGAGGCCGGCAAGGTGCTGGGTGATCACGGCGTTCGTCTGGGCCTGGAATACGTTGGGCCCAAGACCTCCTGGATCGCGTTTCGATTTCCGTTCATCCACAGCATGGCCGAGATGCGCGAGCTGATCGCGGCAATCGACCTGGCTAACGTCGGGTTCGTGCTTGATAGCTGGCACTGGTACACGGCGCACGAGACAGAGGCGGACCTGCTCTCCCTCAAGGGTTCGGACGTCATCTGCTGTGACTTGAACGACGCCCCATCCGGCATTCCCGTCGACCAGCAGAAAGACCTGGTTCGCGACCTGCCGTGTGCCACGGGGGTGATCGACCTCAAGACGTTCCTCAACGCGCTGGCGAAGATCGGCTACGACGGACCGGTTCGCGCGGAGCCGTTCAAGGCAGACCTGCGCCGCATGCCTGCCGAGGAAGCCGTGGCCACGACGGCGAAGGCGATGAAGAAGGCATTCAAGCTGGTCGGATGATCGCGGAAGGGGCAGCGGAAAGCCCTGCGAAGCGATCCAATCCTCCCCGACTCAGGATGGCGGCCCCGGTCCGCCATAGTTGGTAACATGCGAGGGCAGGGGGTTGCCTGGCGCGAGCCTGGGGTCTGCTATGGGCTCTCCCGGGGTCAGTTTCAGGGGAAGGACCCCCGCCCAGACCGGCAGGGCGTAGTCTTCCTCCTCGTCTGCTGGAGGACCCGTGCGGACCTTCGCCGACGCTTCGCTGATGGGAAGGGAGAGGACGAGTGTTCCCCTCAGCTCTTCCGGCGAGGGTCCGCGGACCTCTTCCCAGCGTCCCTTGATGAGATGATCCGCGAGTGCGTGCAGGACCTGGAGTTTCTCCTCCGCCTCGGCGACGACCTGGGCGGTGCCGAGGATGACAGCCGAGCGATAGTTCATGGAATGGTGAAACGCCGACCGGGCGAGGACCAGGCCATCGACCAGAGTCACCGTGGCGCAGACCTGGCCTCCCTGTTCCAGGGTCTTGAGCATCCGGCTGGCCGGAGACCCATGAACGTAGAGCGTTTCGCCCAAGCGTACGTGAATGGTTGGAATCACGTAAGGTTGGTCGTCAACCACGAACCCCAGGTGGCAGACCAGAGCCTCATCCAGGATCGCATGTATGGTCTCGCGATCATAGACCCCGCGCCTGGGCAAGCGACGCAGGGTGGTTCGTTCGGTGCGGGGAAATTCGTTCATCCGAGGGTCCTCAAAATGGGGCGTGCTTGCCGATC
>JBMFUH010001149.1:0-1952 GCA_049966735.1 Isosphaeraceae bacterium | reverse complement strand
GACGGAGTGTCAGCACATTCACTTTCATCGGATGAAGCTGCGGCGCGCTCACGAAACTCCAGACGCCGCTGGCGTTGCTCAGTAGCTTGCGGCTCTCAAGGACCTCCAGGCGTGGCGGCACGGAGCGCAACCGACGAACGCGTGAACCGCGATTCGAATCGTCAAGCAAGCTCCGGAACGTCCGAGTCAGCCAGTCGGCAGCGCAGGATGTCATCAACAACCCCCTTCATCGCGAAAACGACGAACCGATCGGACCGCCTCCGATAAGGTTGAGTGTGGCCGTACCGATCGCCTTCAGGAGAACGTGTGGTGCACGCATGGGTCCGGCAAGATGACCGATGGATCTTGAGTGGAAACCCTACGGCGGATTGTAATGTGCAAGGATTCCATTTTCACTATCGCGGCGAGGTTTATGTTGAGGCTGTTCGAGGTCACGCTGTCCGAGTCCGGCGGTTCAGTACTTGCAGGCGGTCGGTACTCTAGCTGGAGTCCCCCCCGTGCGCCGGGGAACGGGACCGGCTAAAGCCGGTACTCCAACCAACTGTGTTTCCCCGCGCCTGTAACCTCGGTCTGAACCATGCCACTATCATCCAGCGATTCATCCTCTCGGTACTGGGCCACGGACTATGGCTTGATCTCCCGCCGCATGGCCCGAATTCGATCGTACCGGTAGTCGTAGCTCGATTCACCGCCGCGTTGCGTGGAGTAGAACAGGTACAGCCACTTCTTTCCTTCGACCTCAGC
Source organism: Isosphaeraceae bacterium (assembly GCA_049966735.1). Classification (GTDB taxonomy): domain Bacteria; phylum Planctomycetota; class Planctomycetia; order Isosphaerales; family Isosphaeraceae; genus Aquisphaera. The sequence goes on along the minus strand of JBMFUH010001149.1, from coordinate 1,208 downwards.
GACCAGGGCCTGTGGGACGTGCGTCGCATACGCATCGTCCTCAGGCTGAATGAACCCCACGATCTTCCAGTTAATCCCATCGTCGGACGTCGCCTCGCAGATCGCCCGATTCCGCATCGGATACTTCACATGATCGAACCTGCGCCGTGGGTCAATCGGATCGGCAAAAGAGTGATAGTGGTTTCCAACCTTGACAACCTCTGGATTCGGCCATTCCACGAGGAGCGGTTCCAAACCTGCCCGCAGCACCTTGAATCCGCCCGGCACATTGAAGCTGCCGGTGTTCTCGGCAGTCCCCATGCAGATGCCCTTCGTGGGATGCCAGTAGTCGAACCAGAGCCGCCACTTCCCTTGATCCCACATCAGGCTCGGTCGATGGAAGTCGCCCGTCCAGCATTTGCCCGTGGTCGGGTTCCGCGCGTTGGGCGGTTCGATCAAGAGCGGCTGCCCGGTCTTTTTCCAATGCACGCCATCCTCCGAGGTTGCTCCCATGATGCATAAGAGCATGTTGTTGGGGTGGAACTTCACTTTGCCCATGCTCCCCGTCGCACTGAAGGCCATGTAATAGACGCCGTCCTTGTAGACGACCGAGGGATCTCCGACATGCCAGTCATCGTAGGGCTTGTCGTCCGCCGTGATGACAGGAACCCAGAGTTTCGGATTCATGGTGGCATCCCAGCGTCCTTCGCCGGAGTAGACCTCCCACTTTTTGAGGTCTTTGGAACGGGCATGGAAGATCGCATCGCAACCGGGATAGCCCTTGTTCCCGATGCCCACTGCCCAGCCGAAGAACCACATCTTGTAGCGGTAATGCTCAAAAGGGAACTCCCGGACGCATGGCTGGTACATGTTGCTGAAGCCCCAGAGCAGGTTTCCCTTGGTCCGCTCCCACTTGCTGAGATCCTGGTCGGGCCGGTGATGGCCGTCGTCAGCGGCCGAGCCCCGTGCCACGGAGACGAAGAGTAGCAAGAAGACAACGATCCAGGACGGGAATGCTGTTGGTCGAATGCTGCTGAACAAGAAACACCTCCTTGGCAAAGTGACGTCGAGTCCCTGGTGCCAACGCACTTCGCCTGAGCCAGAAACCAATAGACCATCCGAGTGCAGCATCTTTGATTAGGCTGTAGTTTCCAGGATTTGTAGGTGCATTCGTCGTAACACTCTGCAGTGAATTGACTTGCGCGCCGATCTATCCATTTGTTTAGATC
>JBMFUH010001148.1:0-1954 GCA_049966735.1 Isosphaeraceae bacterium | reverse complement strand
CTTCGGACAGGCCGACATCCGGCGGATCGTGACCGAACCCAAGCTCAACCCCACCACAGCCTTGCTCTACGGTGCCGCAGTGGCTGTGGCGCTCGGGCTCCTGGGCTTCACCGTGCTGATCCGCGACCAGATCTCGATCGCCACCATGCTCGTCCTCATGGCTTCGCTGGCCGGGCTGGCCCATCCGATTGCCAGGTGGATCGCTTACCGACGGGCCATTCGCCAGGCCAACCGCTCGGCCGCCGGGATCTTCGAATTCCTGGAGCGTTCTCCCGAATTGCACCAGAACGTCGGCGCGCATTTTCTCGCCGAGCTCCAGGAGCAGATCGCGCTAGAGAACGTGACGCTCAAGAGCCGTTCCGGCAAGACCCTGCTGGAGAAGGTTTCCGTTGAGATGCCGGCCGGATCGCGAACCGCGATCCTGGCGACCGACGATGATTCCCGGCTGGCCATGGCCTGCCTGATCCCCCGGCTGATCGATCCTTCCAGCGGCAAAGTCCTGATCGATGGCCACGATCTCCGCGAGGTGACTCTGGAGTCGATCCGCGCCCAGGTGGGCATCGTCCTCCAGGCCGACCTGGTCTTCACCGATTCGGTGCTGGTGAATATCGGCATGGGCGACCCGATCAACGGCCTGCCGCGTGTGATCGAAGCGGCCAAGCTGGCGCACGCCCATCAGTTCATCCAGGACCTGCCTCACGGCTACGACACGATCATCGGCCCGCTGGGTCACTTCCTCAAGCCCGACGAGCAATTCCGGATTGCCCTGGCGCGGGCGTATCTGCACGACCCCTCGATCATCATCGTCGAGGAACCCTCGGGGCCAATTGACGAGGAGACCCGGCTGCTCCTGGACGACACGCTCAGTCGGCTGGCCCTGGACCGGACCTTGATCGTTCTGCCGCACCGGCTCTCGACCATCCGCGCCTGCGACTTGGTCGTCGTCCTGCACGACGCCCTGCTGGAAGACGTCGGCCCCCCCGGCCAGCTTCAAACCGAGAGCAAGCTCTACCGACACCTGTTGTACATGCAGTTCAACGAGTATGTGACGGGGGAGATCGAAGCTGGACTGGTGGGTAGTGGCTAGTTATGAGTGGCCAGGATCCTCGCCGCCGTCCGTCGCGGGGTGGGTTGGTCGGATCGTGGAAGAAAACAGGGGTGTCGCAGCCGACATCCGGCAAGAGGCGTGGATCTAGCGGGTTCGTCGGATCACGTGGAAGAAAACGGGTGTGAGAAAGATTCCGCGAAAGGTGACGTAAACCTTTGCCCAACCCGTTTGTTTTGGATGGATTGTCCCAGAATGGTCTTCCCATTCGGCGTCGATTTCGCATGAATCGCCAGGGTCATGGAAGACCTTGCGTTACAGTCGAACTGGGAAGTCGATTGGTCGACCTCTGAGCCAGCCTGGGTGGCCGAACTGCGTCAAGAGGTCGACGACTTGCGCGCCGAAGTGGCGCGACTGCGACGCGAGAACCTCGAATTCCGACAGCAAACGGGCTACTGGCGCAAGCAGTGGCGAGGTGGTCGTGTACATCCTCGACCCATCCCGCAGCCATGAGGTCCCCCAGACCCACTTCCCCGAACAGGCTCGCGGTGTTCTCCTGGTCGATCGCTACTCGGCGTACAAAGCGATGGCCCAGGTCAAAGACGGCGGGCTCGTGTTGGCCTTTTGCTGGACTCATGTGCGGCGTGATTTCGTGCGGGTGGGCAAGGGTTGGCCCGAGTTGAAGCCCTGGGCGTTGGCCTGGCTGCGGCGAATCCGCGACCTTTATGCGGCTAACCGACGGCGGCTGAATGCCCCCGGCGATGTCTCGGCGGACCAATAGATAAGGCTAATAGATAAGGCTTTTCGCATCGCCACGCCGATGCGAAAAGCCTTATCTATTTTTGGAACTACTGAGATTCACTTGCTGCGTCACGGCCACCAAGAACTCAACCGCCGTACTTGGCCGCC
>JBMFUH010001147.1:0-1958 GCA_049966735.1 Isosphaeraceae bacterium | reverse complement strand
GAACCACGCGGCGCCCGCCACCAAGAACGCGACGACCATGACGCAAGAGCCTCGAAAACCGACTCGCATCTCTCACTCCCAGCGGCGCCGTCTCAGCAGGATAAGGACAATCGTCGCGCAGACTCCCCCGCCCCCGAGCGCTACCACGAGCCAGGCAACCCAGCGCCGGCTTGGGAGTGGGCTCATGGGACGGTTGGATAGGAGCAGTGCCCTGCCGTCCCAGAGAGCCACGAATGCACCGCGGTCCATGACGCGGTCGTGCGGGGGGTCGACTACGAACACGTCCGTCTTGGAGACGTCGTAGACACAGACGTAGTGGTCACCGCCGACCGACGCGATGCAGGCAAAGGGCCGCTGACGCCGCTCCAGATCATCGAGCGAGGTCTCCACTCCGAGCGTGAAGACGCCAAACGAGGAGGCGGCCTCCGCGAGTTGCTCCATCGAGTAGCCGATGGGAGTGGGCTGGCCCATTCTCGTCTCGATCTCTCGTACGCCCCCGACTTCAACGCCGAGAGAGCCCAACGCGGCGTACAGGCAGTATGCACCGCACCTGAGCTCCCCATGCCTGCCAGCGTCAGGTGGCTGGCTCCCGGCTAGAACGAGCATGCAGGCCATTACCGTCGTCGAGGCGGCCATCAGTTTCCCCCGAGGGCAAAGCCTCGAGACCTCATGATTTCAATGAGGGCCTTGATTCGGCCCTCGACGCTGTCAACCGGTCGGTCGCCGACACGCTGACGCCGGCCGGTGATCTGGTTTTCAACCACAACGCCCTCTGGGAAAGAGAGCGACGCCATGTCAAACCTTCGCGCCGGAGGCTTGAAATCCGGGTCGAAGTGCAACATCTCGTACTTGTAGACGTTTGAAATGCTCTCCCCCGGAAGCCTTCTGCCCTCGGAATAAGTGCTCCGGGCCAGATACAATCGCCCCCTGGAGTCCTTCTCCCAGTCGCATGAACCTTTCCCGGTGTAACTGGAAACCGGCTCGCGGATCTCATAGTCGACCACATTGCCGTCGAGAGGCAGGGAGAACGACATGTCGACGTCACCGCCGTACTTGTCTTCGTGCCTGAGCACCCTGACGATGGAACCGGCTTGATCCGTCACCTTGTAATGGACCGCCGCAGGATCGGTTCCGGGCAACGAGGTGGGTGAAAGGATTTTTCCCCAGGTCAGCCCCGCGGAAGCAAGCGTCCAGGGCGAGTACCAGCGCGCTGCCGGACTCGCCCATAACTTCTCGGGCAGCGAACCCCGCACCGCGGCCGTCACGAATGCCCTCTGCAAGGCGGGGTAATACTCAACGCAGTTGAGGCCGTTGACGATGTACTCAACGCGCTCGGTGGGAGGGGTTGATTTCATGTCAACGTCGTGGGTGTGATGCAACCACCTCTCGACCTCGGCCCAAACTTTGTCGTGTTGCCAAACAAGATGGACCCTGGATCGATCAAAAAAGCTGAGTTGGCCGACCTGCCTCTTGGAGGAAAGGAAGCGAAGCTCGCCGGAGGGGTATCGCGACTGGTTGGCTGCCTGCGCTTGCTTCAGCAACTCGATGTACTCCTGAGGTCCCTGGACCGAGCCCGGCCAGCCGAGCGAGAACAAAAGCGGGAGCAGAAAGTAGGGCATCTCAGTGAACCTCGTCGTGCGGCGCCGGAGGGCAGTGATCACCAGCGTTCACGCCGGGTCCAACCGTCAGGCATGACCCCGCGCGCCCTCCGCCCCATTTGGAGTGTGGTCTGGGTGACGTCCCAGGACACCCTTTGATCAAATCCCTCCAAAGCGATGGACGCTCGGTTGACGGCTCGTTGATGGCTCGGGCACGGAACCACCACGGGGAAGTGCCACACTCTGTTTCTAGGCAGATAGCGAGCCGACAGGCCGGGTGCCGTGCGCGTTGGCACCAGTTAGGGTGGTTTGCAGTCGGCTTGCGCACTCATTGAATATCGTAGGGTCCGCTGTGCGGAC
>JBMFUH010001146.1:0-1995 GCA_049966735.1 Isosphaeraceae bacterium | reverse complement strand
CTTTCAGAAAGCCGATCAGAAAAGCCTTTGGTACGTCAGCCCTCCGCGCGTTAACATGGGTTCATGAAGAAAAACAAGCGCGGTGTGCCAGAGCGCCGGCCTCGCCCGGATCGCGGACCGGCACATCGCGGCAGTAGTGAGACGCATGGCTCGCTCCACACACGAATTATTTCATGAGGAGATTGATCGATGCCCTACATCGCATGCCCCTCGTGCGGTGAGCGCGGCAAGATTCCACCGACGCTGGTGGGCGCTCGGATCAAGTGCAGGAAGTGCGGCATCAGCTTCAATGTCGCACCCTCGGCAGCGAAGGCGCAGGCTGCCGCGGGCGCACAAGCCATGGCCCACGAATCTGGGGGAGCCCCTCCTGACGGGATTGTGGTGGAGGGCCTCGACGCCACGGCCTGGACGGTCTCAAATGACCAACCTGGAGACCTGCTCAAGGTCGAGGCGGAGGCCGAGCATGGCACTTCCGATGGACACGATGCGGGGCACGTCTTCGAGGCTCACGGCTCGGCGCGCAAGGAGTACAAGATCATCTGTTCGCGGGACAAGATCTTCGAGGGCAAGTTCGAACTGGCACGCCTCGAGGAGGTCATCAACCTTTATGCGCGCCAGGGATGGGTGGTCCGGGGAATGTCCACGCCGCACCTCAAAGGATTCGGCGAGGGAACCAAAGAGGAGATCGTGATCCTGCTGGAGCGTTGAGGGTTTCTCGATGCCCGGCTCCGTGGGCCAGACTCAACGGCCGGGCCCGAGGGAATGCTGGAGGCGAGGCTCATTCCGACGTCACTCCCACACGCCATTCCAGCCAGTGCCAGAAGCGTTTCCGCGCCCGGGATTGCGCCTCGTAGGGGTACTGTTCGACATCGGGGAGCGAACTCCGGCGTTCGGGACCGGCTCCCATGATGAAGTGATCGCGCACGGCTTCAATATTGGAGATCGTTCCCGACTCCCAGACCATGTGCCCCGACTTCGCGTCATAGGCGAAGAGAGCCGCCTTGACGACGGCGTCTTGTTTGTTCGTCTGCGAGAAGCTCAGCGAGGAATTGCTGCTGGAGCCGCTGACCGCGGGAAAACCGAACATGGTAGGCGCGATTCCCATCGATGGGAGCCCGGCCTGGTCGGAGCGCTCATCCGTTCCGTACGCCCCCATGGCTACCTCGACGATCACCTGAGCATCCTCCTTCTTGCCGCGGAGCAGCACCCCCTGCTCCACCATCGACCGGCGGACGCTGGAAAGCACCCAGTCCTTGTCGACCACTGACACGTACCCGGGGTCCAGAAAAGCCTTTTGCCCGGCAAGCGGACGAAAATCGACGGTGCAGAGCGCGGAGTCCCAGGCACCGGTAAGCAGGAGCTGTTCCGTTCCCGAGCGGGGGGTGCCCGTCATCTTGACACTGGTGCAACCCGCCAGCACCCCGCATCCCAGGATGATGGCCGCCAAGCGCGCAAGCGCATGGGGAAAGGATCGTTCTTGCATGGTCAGTGGCCATCCTGATTCCACTTGCCTTGATGAGTCGGACGATCGCGCGGTCGAGAACCCGCATCACGATCGTGCCATTTCGCGGCCCGACATCCTATCGGGGTGATCGCCGAAAATGGCTCGGGGGGTTGCGCCTCTTTGGGAGCAGATCCACGGTGAACAGACCAACCGGCAAGGCTCGCGGCGCTGGCGCCGGTCCTTTGGTAGAGCATCGGCTCTTCAGGCTCAGGCTTCTAGCGAAACGTCGAGGCGGCCAGACCGCGCTGCCGGTCCTGACGGTCGTGCCGGATCGACCGATCGTGACGAAACGGAGGATTGCCACGCGCTGCACCCTCGACGCGCGCCCGAATCGGTGAGATAGTTCAGGACGATGGAACAGAGAAGCCAAACAATCTCGCATCTTGACGGGAGCAGGGCATGTTGAGAGCCACGCTGGCCTTTTTCTTGATCGGGCTGGGGAGCGGAACATCCGGGCTCGCACAGAGCGTGGGCCTGGAGAACCAGGCATT
>JBMFUH010001145.1:0-1998 GCA_049966735.1 Isosphaeraceae bacterium | reverse complement strand
GAACGTGAGTTTGATTGGCGGGCAGGTCGACCAGTCCGAAGAGGTGCTGGTGCATGTAACTCCGGTAGCTCTTGGGATCCAGCGGCTGAATCGGGTAATACTCGTCGAGGTTGTACGTGATGACGTTGCGGAAGGAGAGATTTTTGGCTCCGTGCATGGCCACGAGCTGAGCGTAAACTTTCTGTGGTGTCGCTCCGGTCGCCAGACCGATGACGGCCCGGTCACGCACGCTGACAGCATCACGGATGACATCGCGAATCATCAGGGCGGCGGCGCGGCTGGCGGCACCGGCGTCGGCGAACACCTGGATGGACATTCCGGCATGGTGCAGAGTTCGAGTGGGGGCAATCGACACGACGATGCTCCGGGTTCTGGAGGTGGGAGATCTAGGGATGCTTGGGACCAATCTGCGTCAAGGCAAGGGACCGGCTCAGAGCTGGGAGACGGCGGCGGCCCTGGCTCTCTCTTCGGCACCTGGCCCGTGGCGCGGGGCTGCCGCCGAGCCGGTCGGGTTGGGATGATGGCCTCCCAAAAGGCCGAGTGTCATCTGGATTGGATCGAGAGGCTGATTCTCGCACCGTAGCGGATCGTAACTCTCGATCTGAAAGAGCTCCACGCCCACGAACCGTTCATCAGTGCGGTGCGCCCGGCCGGCCAAGCTGTGTCCCTCGGCCCATTCTCGCGTGAGCGCGGCATAGGCTCGACCGAGATGTGAACAATATTGCGTGTAGTCGGTGAGCAAGACCTGCGACGCATGGCAATGGATGGCCCACTCCTTGGTCCGCTCGGATTCCCCGTCGTAGCTGAAGTAGGCGTTGGGATGCGCCAGCGGTCCCCAGGGAGTCCAGCCGGTGAGGACCAGGGTATCCGCCAGCCCGGCCCCGAGCAGACCGATGGCCCCGAGGAGCCGGGTCACGCGGTGGGCGGCGTGGGCGTCGTTGGGCGGCGGTAAAATCAAAGCCCCAGGCCGGCGCTTGCAAAACCAGTCGACGGCCTTTTCCACATCGGCGCGCGAGGGAACATATCCCGGCATCCGGTAGGCGTCAAGGTCCCAGCAGACGGACTCGGCTCCCAGCACGTTGCATTCGAGGCGGAACTCGGCCTCGCGCACCGAAATCTTCTTCTGGTCGTTCAGCCAGGGCGCCGCGACGTTGCGCTCGCCGGCGAAGACCAGCACCTCGACGACCGGTAGACCACGGCGAACCGCGTATTCATGCAGCAGACAGGCCGCGGTGATGGCACCATCGTCGGCGTGAGGGCAGAGCATCACGAGCGGCCGATTCGGTCCCAGCACGTATCGTAACGACTCCCGGACGTCAACGAGTTGTCCGTGAGTTCCCTGCCCCCGGTGCGTCTCGAGCAGTCGGTCATATTCGGGACGCCAGGGGGGAGAACTCGCAGTGGAATCCGAAATGTCCATGGTAGGTGAAGCGCTTTCGAGGCTGCCGCGCGGGCCGCCTGCGTCGAGTGTTTCTGGGCAAATCAGGTCGACCGAACCCGCCAGCACGGACCTGGCCAGTTCTTTTTTATTCTGCGGCCCAGGCAGTCAGACGTCAACCTGCCGACCTAGTGCTCCTCGAAGAGCCGGGCTCGAAATCGCGACCACTCCGAGACCGTCGGGGGGGGAACGTCGGGGTGTTGCGAGATGTAATCGGTGAAGAGCTTGTCGATGAGATCAAAGCGCTCCGAAAGCGTTCTGACGACGGCCAGCGCCAGCGCCTCGGCCGCACGCGGATTCTCTCGCCGCAAGGTGTCGTGCGCCGGATGATGCAACGTCAACATCCATACGTCAGTGCGAGCACGAGCGGTGACTGTGGGGGGCTTGGGCTGAAAGAACGATGTCGTCCCGAAGACGGCCGGTGCCGTGAGCGTCGTGATGATCTCTTTCCGCTTGTTTCCGAATGTGCGTTCCAGCTCAACGCTGCCGTCGATCAGGAAGGTCAGGTGATCGTTCGGCTGTCCCTGCGCCAAGAGGACGGTACCGGACTTCGCCCGCTC
>JBMFUH010001144.1:0-2012 GCA_049966735.1 Isosphaeraceae bacterium | reverse complement strand
GGCGCTGGGCCCAGCGCCCGTTGCCATCCATGATGATCGCGATGTGCCGGGGAACCTGCTCCGGCTTGAGGCCGAATCCGGCGAGCCGGGCCAGACCTTCCTCGCTGATCGTTGAAACATCTCGTGACGTAGGCATTGCTTCCTCGAGTGGCGAGTGGACGGACGATTCTCCTGCTCCTGCTCCTGATCTTGATCCCTCCCGGTCTTCCTCGCCTCCGTGTGAGAGCGCCCGGTCGGTCAGTCGGTCAATTTCATGGGTCTGACTGACCAATTGAACCAAGGCGTTCAGAGCTTAACGAAGCGAGAGGGCGGACGGTCCACCCGTCGACTGCTGGCCGTCTGCTCGCCACTCGCCACCGGGGGGACCCATTCATTCACGGACGAACCAGGATGGTCTGCCGGCGATCGGGGCCGACCGACACGATCGACACCGGAATCCCCACCTGGCGGGCCAGAAACTCGACGTAGTTTCTCGCGGCCTTGGGCAGGTCGGTCCAGCTTCGAATGCCGGTCAGGTCTTCGGACCAACCGGGTACTGCCTCGTAGATCGGCCGGCAGAGATCGAAGTCGGCCAGCGAGGCCGGAAGCTCCGTCACCCGTTGTCCATTCCTCTCGTAGGCGACGGCCACCTTCAGTTGGTCGATGCCGCTCAAGACGTCCAGCAGCATGATGGCGATTTCGGTTGCCCCGCTCACCCGCGCCGCGTAGCGAACCGCCACGGCGTCGAACCAGCCGCAACGCCTGGGGCGGCCGGTGACCGTGCCATACTCGCGGCCGACCCGGCGGATGCGCTCGCCGGTTTCATTGTCTTGCTCGGTCGGAAAAGGGCCGCCCCCCACTCGCGTCGTGTACGCCTTGACGACGCCGATCCAGCGGTCGATGTGCCGGGTGGGCACTCCCGACCCCGGCGCGATTCCCGCCGCGCTGCTGTTGGAGCTGGTCACGTAAGGATAGCTGCCATGATCGACGTCCAGGAGCGAACCCTGGGCCCCCTCGAAGAGTAGGCGTCTGCCCCCCGCGAGCGCCTGGTGCAGCCATGCCGTCGTGTCCCGGACGTGCGGCCGGAGCTGCTCGGCATATTCAAGATACTCCTCGGCGACCGCCTTGGCATCAAACGGCTTGAAATCAGGCAAAAGCGCTGCCAGCAGGCGATTCTTGTAATCGACGATCCGGCCCAGCCGCTCGCGAAAGGCAGCCGGGTGGAAGAGGTCGGTCATCCGGACCCCGTGAACCCTGCCCACCTTGTCGCGATAGCACGGGCCGATTCCCCGCCGGGTCGTGCCTAGATGATCGGCTTTGGAGCTCGACTCCTCGGTCAACCGTTCCTCGGCCAGGTGATAGGGGAGAATCACATGCGCCCGATCGCTGATGTGCAGCCGGTCTCCCAGGACGACCCCCAGCCCGGCCAGCTTCTCGATCTCCGCGAGCAACGAGGGGGGGTGAATCACCACGCCGTTGCCGATCACGCAGTCGATTCCCTGGCGCACGATGCCCGTGGGCACGAGCGACAGCTTGTACGTCACCCCCTCGTGAACAACGGTGTGCCCCGCGTTGGCCCCTCCCTGGTAACGCACGACCACGTCGTGCTGATCGCAGAGCAGGTCGACAATCTTGCCCTTCGCCTCGTCACCCCACTGTAGCCCCACCACACTCGTCGAACCCACGGTATTCCGCTCCCATCCCATCCAGAGGAGACGACCTGGCCCGGTCGCTTGGCATTGTAAAGTTCCAGGTTAACGCCGGGAAACTGCGTCGTCAATCGGGGCACTGGTCCTCCAGCTCTGAGGAGTGCACCTGGGCAGATTCGTCCAGGCGTGGGGGGCCCGGCCAGACCAGGGGTGTGATGCGGGAAAGGGCCGCAGGGAGAACGGGCTCGAAGCGAAGCGGGCTTCGAGTGCGACGACCATCAGACCCAAGACGATGCGGCTCAACCTGGAACACACCCACCCGCCACTGGGGGCCTAGGAGCTTGTCTGAATAACACTACCGCGATTCACCCACCAGTCCATTCA
>JBMFUH010001143.1:0-2014 GCA_049966735.1 Isosphaeraceae bacterium | reverse complement strand
GAATCGCTTGCGAAATCGTGTCCGGCGTACAAGATTCTCGAAGTTAGTAGTACAGATGGGACCAAGAGAGAAATTCCTTCATTTCATCTGTGTCCATCTGTGTTCATCCGTTGCCAATTCCCGCGATCTTCTATTCACACGCCACTTGCCTCGGCCCGGATTTCGTCCCTCGTCACGGCCCCGCGCTCGTCGACGGCCTTGCGGACGAGGAGGCCGGTAAGGGTGGCGTTCCTGGCTTCCGGGAGGGAGATGGGCGGGGGCAGGGGGGTCTCGGCCCGGATCGAGGCCAGCCAGTCGAGCAGGGCCATTCGGGTGTCGTTCTGGGGGTCGGCGTGGATCGATTGCCGGGGACGCTGGCGGTCGCGGAAGGTGAGCGAGCCGGTGCCCAGGTCGATCCCCCCCTCCTCGCCCAGCACCCGCAGGGTCGAACCCGTGAAGCCGACGTCGGCCGGCGAGATCCAGCTTTGAACAAACGAGGCACGAAAGCCGTCGGCCCACTCCAGCTCGACGGAGTAATGGTCGGTCACGTCCCGGCCCGGGTCCTGCCGCGCGAAGAGCCCGCGCCGGCCCCAGCCCGTCGCTTTCGCGGGGACGTCGCCGTGCAGCCAGTGGAACACGTCCCAGATGTGCACCGCCTGCTCGACCATGAAGTCTCCCGACCGCTCGCGCCGGCCCAGCCAACCGCCGTGTCCCTGAAGCGGACCGTTACTGCTGGTCCAGGTTGATCTGGCTTCAATCAGTGTTCCGAGCTCACCTTTGTGAATGCGGTCAATGCATTCACGGAACCGGGGGTTGGACCGGCGCTGGAAGCCCACGTGGACGGCAAGCTCCGGGCGCGCGGCGGCCTCGCGGGCCAGGCGGTCGCAGCCGGCCAGCGTGAGTGCCAGGGGCTTCTCGGCGTAGAGCGACTTGCCGGCCTTCAAGGCAGCGCTCGTGATCGATTCGTGCAAATCGCAAGGGACGGCGACGACGACGGCGTCGACATCGTTGCGGTCGAAAATTCGCCGAGGGTCCTCGAACGCGTCGGGGCGGCGGCCCTGGGCCTTCTCGACGATCCCCTGCCCGCGGAGCCGGCGCTTCGGTTCGGGGTCGGCAACAGCCACGATCGGCGCGCCTTGAAGTTCGAGCAGGCTACGCAAGAGAGTCGTGCCACGATTGCCGATGCCGATCACCCCCAGTCGCACCGGCGCGGCGTCGCGATCGGCTGCCTCGCCGAGCGCCCCTTGGGAAAGCGCCAGGCTGGCGGCGGCCGAGCAACCGAGGAAGCGTCGGCGATTCAGGGCGATGGGCGGCATGGTCGCAAGCTCCTCCAGGGTCGGATGTCCAGGGCAGACCGCGTGGGCGCGAACCGCGATCGGGCACCAATTACATAGTATACCACACAAACGCGAAGAGCGACAGAAAAGGGAAACAAGAGCTGCGGAGTCAGGAGACCCGCGCCGAACGGGGCCGGGCCCCAGATCGCCCCGTCGGCCGCTGGCTTGACTCTCATTGCAAGTGTTCCATAGCATCGAGTTCCCTCGTCCGGGCTGTCCGGGAGGACGTCTCAGCCGGAACCAGGAAAGGCCAGACAGGCAAATGTCGCGATCGATGGATGGAAAAGTTTGCGTGGTGACCGGCGCCTCGGCGGGGATCGGCCTGGTGACCGCTCGCGAGCTGGTCCGGCAGGGGGCGCGCGTCCTCGGCGTCGGCCGTTCCCCCGAGCGCTGCGCCCTGGCCGCTCGCCAGATCCGCCAGGATGTCGGCACGGGAGAAATCGACTATCTCATCGCCGACCTCTCGTCGCAGGCTGATATCCGCCGCCTGGCCGGGGAGATCAAGGAGAGAACGCCGCGGCTGGACGTTCTGATCAACAACGCGGGAGGCATATTCCTGGAGCGTCTGGAAACGGTCGACGGCCACGAGATGACCTTCGCCCTCAACCATTTGGCCTATTTCTTGCTGACAAATCTCTTGCTCGGCTTGCTCAAAGCTTCAGCCCCGGCGCGGATTGTCAGCGTCGCCTCGGCGGCTC
>JBMFUH010001142.1:0-2042 GCA_049966735.1 Isosphaeraceae bacterium | reverse complement strand
TACAAAACCAGAACACTCGGTTGACCCCAGAAAACGCTGTCAAGACCAACTTTGCGTCAGCCTACGTTGCCTCTGCCAACTCAGAGTTGCGGCGTGCCCGGCACCACGCTGGAACGATGCGACTCCAGCAGCTTCACCAGGCGTTTGACCACGTCGGGGTGCTCGGCCGCGACGTCGAATCGTTCCGAGGGATCGTGGGCCAGGTTGAACAGCAAGGGCGGCGTGTGGGTCTGGGACGTCGTCTTGCCCGACGCGGCTTCAAGAGTCTTCTCGTGCAGCTTCCACACGCCTTGCCGCACCGCGGTCGCCTTGTTGTCATAGTAGTAGAAAACCTCGGTGCGCGAGCCGGGGCCGGTTCCGCGCAGGAGCGGCACGAGCGAGTGGCTGTCGTAAGGCCGATCGGTGGGAAGCTGACCGCCGGCCAGCTCAACGCAGGTCGCGAAGAGGTCTAGCTCGCTGGCCAGGTCGTGGACGACTCGTCTGGGAGCGATGGTCCCCGGCCACCAGGCCAGACACGGCTCGCGCACGCCCCCTTCCCAGGTCGTCCCCTTGCCCTCGCGAAAGAGCCCCGCCGAGCCGCCATTCAACCGTTGAGAAAGCCAGGGACCGTTGTCGCTGGTGAAAACCACCAGTGTCGACTCGGCCAGCTTCTCCTGTCTGAGCGTCTGCAAGATCCGCCCCACGCTCGCATCCAACTCCTCGACCACGTCGCCGTACAGGCCGCGCGGGCTCTTGCCGCGGAACGCATCGCTGGCGTGCAGCGGCACATGAGGAAAGGTATAGGGCAGATACAGGAAGAACGGTTTGCCGGGCCGCGTCCCAGACGAATGATCATGGATGAACTTCACGGCCTCATCCGTGTACCTCCTCGTCAAGGTTTCCTGCACGGCGGGCTGTTCGACGATGGTCTCGTCGCGCAGGAGCGGCAGCGGCGGGTCACCGTGCGCGGTCCGACCCATGTCGTTGCTGTAAGGAATGCCGAAATAATGGTCAAACCCGTGGCGGGTGGGCAAATACTGAGGGCGATGACCGAGATGCCACTTGCCGATACAGATCGTGTCATAGCCTCTGGCCCGAAGCGCGTCTCCCAGCGTCAGCTCGCCCGGTTGAATTCCGCCGGCGGACTTGGGGCCGAGGACGCGATTGAGCCCGGTTCTCACGCAGAGGCGGCCGGTCAAGAGCGCCGCGCGGCTGGGCGTGCAGTAGCACCATCCATAATACTGGGTGAGCCTGATTCCTTCCGTCGCCATCCGGTCCAGACCTGGCGTCCGGATCGTGGGATGACCATAACAGCCGATGTCTCCGTACCCCAGATCGTCGGCCAGCAGGATGACGATGTTGGGAGTTCGAGGTGGATCGGCAAGGGCCCTGGTATACGATCCCAGGAGAAACAAAAGCGCGATCAACAGGGCAAATCGTCTCGTCATGCTTGGACCTCTTTCCATGGGTTGATGCCTTGATTGCTCCCGCCTCGAGTCGTTCTTCCCTCTGAGCGCCGGCAACGCGCTTGAGGGTTTCCCGAGATTCTCACGGCTCAGCTTGCGAGGCGCGTGGGGCACCGGTTATGTTACTCCCAAACACGGTCTGTTGCGCACTTTCTTTGTGCGCTCGTTCAACCGCTGAATTCGTGAGACCGGCTTCCCGGTAGGACAGCCCCCTCGCAGTCGAGGAGAGCGCATGATCGATCCAACGAGCGCGAGTGAGACACCGGCCCAGGAGCATGCGCTGAGCCGACGGCTGGGGCTCTCGGCCGCGACCGCGGTCGTCGTGGCCGAGGTCATCGGCGTGGGGATTTTCCTCACGGCGGCCGGCATGGTGAAGTCGCTGGGCTCGCCATTCTGGTTGCTCCTGGTCTGGCTGACGACAGGGCTCGCGGCCACGGGAGGCGCGCTCTGCTTGGGAGCACTCGCCGCTCGCTGGCCCCAGGCCGGCGGTCCCTATGTTTACCTCAAGGAAGCCTACGGTCCACGCCTGGGCTTCCTCTTTGGCTGGCTGTCGATGCTGGTGACCGACCCGGGGATCACGGCCGCGCTGGGCGTGGG
>JBMFUH010001141.1:384-2052 GCA_049966735.1 Isosphaeraceae bacterium | reverse complement strand
ATTTGCAAACCCTGAATTGGTCAGAATTTGTGTCGCCGAAAACGCAACCGTCATGAAATCGTTCCAAACGTGCCTTCCAACATGCGCACTTTCGATCTCATGACTCCATCTTTGGTTGCGGTCAGTGGCCGCGCTGTGGGACCTGCTCGTCGAATCCCAATTGGCCAAGACCCAGACAGGTCCGCATCGTGGACCCTACTTGGCGAAGAGACAGAACTCAATGAGCGGTCAGCCCCTCACTCGACCCCCTCCCTTTGTGGGAGAAGGCTGGGTGAGGGGTGATCCGTTTACCCTCCGCCAACCGAGGCGATTGATCACGCCTTGCCGCCAGCCCCCCTCTTACCAGCCCTCTCACACACGACCTTGGTATTGGGCTCTCGGTCTCGCGGCTATCTTCGAGTGCGGTCCGGGCGATCAAGCCCGGCCAGCTTGGAGCGAGAATTCATGAAGCAGGTGAGAGATTCCACCCGCTTCGACGCGGCCTCGTCCCCTCGCGCGGTGATGCGCAAGCCCCGATACACCGTGCGCGAATCCTGGCCAGGTTCACGAAGCGTGACGGAGAACATGCAATTCCGATCGGCCCCTCGAAGTTCGACGTCGCGAAAGAGCAGTGCGGCCACGCCAGCGGAGCCCACGTGAATCGTCTGAGGTCGGAATCGGCAACTGTGGTTTGCCGGCTTCACATCGACCTCGCAACCGGCCCGGCCGAGGCCGGCCACTCTCAGGTTCAGTCTCACCGAGTGGCAGCCCGGGCATTCCGGGCTTTCGTCCGCGGGCTGGGCGGTCGCCTGGTTTTCGGGCTGCTTCGCCTGCGATTCAGGGCTCCGACTCGGCGCGGGACTCTGGGCTTGCACGTCGACCACCCGCGAGCCGGTCGTTCCCGCGACAAGCACTAAGGCGGCCATCCATGACCTGACTTGCATCACAATCGACTCCCTTCGGTACCGGGGCGACCCATCCTGAGTCATACCTCCTTGCACCTGACGTGGGACAAGATCCCAATCTTGTCATCTCTTGATTTGGTGGATTGATCTTGGACAAGATTGGGATCTTGTCCCACGAGGTGAGAATCTCCGAGGTGGGCCGCACGTTACACCGGGACTGCGAGGCGTGCAAGAGCAACTGAGCCTCGAAATCATCCGATTGCGAGCATGCATCCGTCGCTCGCGGCTCGGTTCGTGCCTGAAATTCAGTGGGCCCGGGTGGAGGCGATCACAGGCGGGGCGATCGCTGCCGGAGCGTGGGGAACCTGGTTTTCCACGGTCCTGAGGGCGGTTGGGTTGAGCGAGGGGGCCGTGACGACCGACTGGACCATCTGGTTGACCGAGGGGCTCATCCAGCTCAAGACCAGCGCGTTGGGCAGCACGCCCATGGCGATGGTCAACGCGACCAGGGGAGCGGCCACGGCGATCTCACGCAAGTCCATGTCCGGCAAACCCTTCCAGGCTTCGTTCCGACCCAGGAAGACGCGCTGGATCGTCCAGAGGATATAGCCGGCGGTGAGGATCACGGCGGCGGCGGCCAGCACGGCCACGACCTTGCTGTAATTGAACGCGGCCAGCACCACGAAGACCTCGGCGACGAAGCCGCAGAGGCCGGGCAGACCCATCGAGCCGAAGAAGATCACGTAGGAGACGGCCCCGTAGACCGGCATGATGTTGTTCAACC
>JBMFUH010001141.1:0-374 GCA_049966735.1 Isosphaeraceae bacterium | reverse complement strand
CCGCCCAGCTTGTTCAGGTCTCGGGTGTGGGCGCGGTCGTAGATGACGCCGACCAAGAAGAACATGCCGGCCGAGGTGATGCCGTGCGCCAGCATCATGAACATGGCCCCGTTCACGCCGTAGGCGTAATACTGCGGGCTGGCGGCCAGGTTCATCGAGGCCATGCCCAGGGTCACGTAACCCATGTGGCTGACCGAGCTGTAGGCGACCAGCTTCTTGAAGTCGGTCTGGGCCATCGCCACGAGGGCCCCGTAGAGGATGCTGAAGACGCCCAGCCCCGCGGCCAGCCAGGTCCACTCAAAGGCGCCGGCGGGCGCCAGAGGCCAGGCCAGACGGATCAGACCGTACCCGCCGATCTTGAGCAAGATTCCCGC
>JBMFUH010001140.1:0-2055 GCA_049966735.1 Isosphaeraceae bacterium | reverse complement strand
AGGCAAGCTTCCCCGCAAGGCCGGACTGATCCTGGTCCGTCACGGGGCCCAGTACGAGCTGACGCTCCAGGCCGAGAGCCTCGCCGTCTCCGGCGCGGCGCTGCCCAAGCCCGACGATGAGGGGCTCTCCGCCGCGGAAGTCCGGCTGGCCCGGATCGACAGCCTGCGCCACCTGACCGAGACCATCGACTTGCTCTTCGACGCCTACCGACGACGACGCTCCGGGACCGGCTGGTCCAAGGAGGTCAAGCGGATCAAGCACTGGCTGACCGCGGCGTGAAAGAGCGAACATGCAACCACGCAATTCCGGTAACATGTAATAAGCACCGCCCAAACCCCCTGGATTGGCCTTCGCTCCGCTTGACCCGGCCTACGACCTCCCGCGAGATTCTCAGCCAACTCGCGCCGCGGTATTGAGGAGAATTTGTATAATCGATACAAGTTGCTCAAGTGGCAGCCTCTTCTGCCGAGCACGCGGGACGTGTCGATCGGTCTGCGTGGACCTCGGCGAAGATCGACAAGATGCAAATACGCGTGTGGGAGATCCGTTCGATGCGCAGCAAAGTCCAGGCGGGACTGATGTTGATATTGATTCTGGGGCTGAGTGGTGGCTTCAGCCTGGTCCGTGCCCAGACGCCCCAGCCGGGCGCTCCGGCCGGACCTGCCGCCCGGCCTCCCGCGATTCCGGGCGCGGGTGACGTCCTGGCCACGGTCACGGAAGGCAACGTGACCGAGAAGGTCACCAAGGGCGAGCTGATCGGCTTCCTCAGCCGTTACCCCATTCCGGCCAGCGAGAACCGTGAACAGGTGTATCATGACGCCGTGGATTCGCTGGTCAACACCAAGCTTCTGACCATGTACCTCAACCGGCAGAGGATTGTCGTTGCCCCTGCCCGGGTCGATGAAGAGGTGGCGCGTCTGGAGGAGGAACTCAAGAAGAACAAACAGGATCTGGCGACGGAACTGCTGGCGAACAACATCGAGATGAAGGATGTTCGCGCCGAGATGGAGAACCGGATCCGCTGGTCCGATTACGTCAAGGCGAAGGCGACCGAACCCGAGCTGCGCCGCTACGTGGCCGCCAATCGCGACCTGTTCAGCGGCACGCAGGTGCGCGCCAGCCATATCTTGCTCCGCGTCGATCCCGACGCCCCGGACGCCGAGAAGGAAAAGGTCAAACAGAAGCTGGCCAGCATCAAGCAGCAGATTGATACCAGCAAGATGACGTTCGCCGAGGCCGCCAACAAGTACTCGGAAGACCCGGCCAATGCCGGAGGCGCCGGGGGCGATCTCGACTACTTCACCTTGAGCAGCGGCTTCATTCCCGAGTTCACCGACGTCGCCTTCAAGCTCAAGAAGGGATCGGTTTCCGAGCCGTTCGAGACGCCCTATGGCTATCACCTGGTGCAGGTGACCGATCGCAAGGAAGGCAAGCCGATCGATTTCGACCAGAACAAACCCTACATCCTTCAGGTCTACGCCGGCGAGCTTCAGAAGAACCTGCTGACGGAAGAGCGGAAGCGGGCCAAGATCGAGATCAAACCGATGCCCAAGGACCTGTTCCCCGAGGCTCCCAAGACGCCGGCCTCACCGGGTACGCCCAAGGCCAGCGCCCCGGCGACCAAACCGGGGCAATGAGCCCGGTCCATTCCCGTGGGACAATCCCGGCGCACCGTGATTGTCCCACATTCACCAGCCCGACGGCAGGCCCCAGAGGCCGGGGGTGATCAGCTCGACCGAGTTTCCCGCGGGATCGCGAAAATAGAGGGAACGCCCGCCCCTCGGCCACGATTCCTCGTGTTCGATGGCGACGTTCTTCGCCTCGAGACGAGCCCGCCAGGCGGCCAGGTCGGCCGCGGCAATGCCCAGCGCAAAGTGCCCCGGCCCTCGCGCGCCGTGCGCCGGCAGGTGGTTTCCTTTGAGAGTCGTTTCGCTCCGGAAGATCAGGAGCATGCTCGCGTTGCCCACGCCGAAAAAGACATGGCGTCCCTGTTCACGATCGGCCACCTCCAGGCCAAGTACTTCGTGGTAAAATCGCTCCGCCTGTTCCAGATC
>JBMFUH010001139.1:0-2070 GCA_049966735.1 Isosphaeraceae bacterium | reverse complement strand
CGATTGCGTTGCCGGCGTTCGTCGCCGTCCCGCTTTGCTACCCCGAGTACCGAGGCCCAGCCATCGCCATTCAGTCTCTGGTCATCCTCGCTTGCATCCTCACCATGCTCTACGCGGCCAATTCGCTGACTCCTTCCATCAACGCCGCCCGCGATGCCGGCGGCACTGGCGGCGATCGGTTTGAGCGCCTGCAACGGCGATCGGTCGTGCTCAATGCCCTTGTGCTCCTGGCGGGGCTTGGCCTCTTGATTGCCCACGCGAACCGACCATCCCCCCGGACATCCGGGATTCGCCAGCTCAGTCCCTCCGAGATGGCCCGCGTGGATGCCGAGCTCGAGCCGGTGATCGAGCAAATCGAGGCGAAGTACGGCTTTCGCCCCGGTCCGGCAGGCCAGCGCGACTCCGCGGCCACCCCCGGCGCGACGGTCGATCCCGAGACGATCAAGGAGATCGATTCATACTACAAGCGGAAACGCGAGCAGGAGCCGGCACGCGGAGGTAAGACGCCCGTCACTCCCGACGGCAAGATCGAGCATGAGGCCGGGACGCTCAAGCATTGAGGGCCCGGACGGAGGAAGCGCGGACCCTGCGACCGTCTGGCCAACCGGCGGAAAAATGTCGTAGACTCGATGCGTGAAGAGTTTCCGCGGACTGAACGTAAATGCGAAGTGCCGCGCCCGTTGTCACGTTCTCCGGACACCTCCCACAATGGCGTCAAATCCCGAGAAAGCGGCCTCTGAGACGACCGAGCCGGCAACGCAGCCTGAAGTCGTCCGGCAGCTTCGCTCGGAGGCGTTGCTGGCCGCGATCGCGCCGTTTCAGCGCGTGGTCGTGATCTCACACGTCAATCCCGACCCCGATTCGCTGGGCAGCATGCTGGGCCTCAAGGCGCTTCTGGAGACGTGTCAGAAGGGGAAGCCGGTCACCCTCGTGGTGGAGGGCATGATTGCCCGGGCAGAGAACCGGGCGATGGTCGAGTTGATCCCGATTCCGCTGGTTCCCGCCGAGGCCGTGCGGATCGACGCCGCGACCGCCGTGATCATGGTTGACAGTCAGCCTCGCACGGGAAGACGACTGAACGAGGAGTTTGGGCCTCAGGTCGTGATCGACCATCATGAGACTGGAGGAGACTTAAGTGGTGTCATCTTTCAAGACATCCGCACCCATCTGGGTGCAACCAGCACGATGGTCACCGGTTACCTGATCGAGCAGAAGGTCCTGATCACGGCGGAACTGGCGACCGCTTTGCTTTACGGTATTGACTCCGAGACAACCGGTTATCCCCGTGAGGCCAGCACGCTGGACGACGGGGCGCTCGTCTGGCTCTTCCCCCGGGCGAACAAGGACTTGCTGGCCCGGATTCGCAATCCCAAGCTCCCCCAGAGCCACTTCGCCACGTTCCAAAATGCCCTCAGCAATGCGTTTCTCTATTGCGACCTGATCGTGAGCTGGTGCGGTGAGGTTTCTCAACCCGACATCATCGCCGAGATCGCCGACTTCTTCATTCGATTCGACCAGGTCGACTGGGCGCTGGCGATTGGTCAGTTCGAGGGCCAACTCAAGCTGTCGCTCCGGGCCGCGGGCCTGGGAGCGCGTGCTGGCGAGATCCTCCGGACGGTGGTCGACGGGTTGGGAAACGCCGGCGGACACGACAAGCGAGCCGGTGGGATGATCCGACTGGCGAACACAGCCCCTGCCACCATCGACCCCGTCCTGCGGACCGTTCGACGTCGCTTGCTCGAAGAGCTCAAGATCGACGAACATCAGGGCCGTCGCCTGCTCGACGGATGCGCCGTGATCCAGGCCCCTTGAAATCGAAAACCGATCCGCACAGCCCGGGGCGCGTGTGCTCAACCCGCCTTCCTGAGCAGAGGCGATGCACGCGCCGACGGTCGCTTCGTCATTCCGTGCAGCCGAGAACAGAGGATGGATATCGCCCATGCATGCGATCTCATCCATGGTAGCGATGTGCATGCCTGGCGATCCGTGTTTTTGATGACCAATAGTGCTGTATATTAACCCGGATTATTCAAATAGGCCCCAACGAAGAGCCCTCGATTTACGTATAAA
>JBMFUH010001138.1:0-2075 GCA_049966735.1 Isosphaeraceae bacterium | reverse complement strand
GGCAGGACGATGATCGAGACGATTTCGAGCAGGTTGCTCCAGGGCGTGGGATTCTCGTAGGGATGGGTTGAGTTGGGCCCGAAGAAGCCGCCGCCGTTGGTGAGGAGCTGCTTGGGCGGCACCAGTGCCGCCACCGGACCGCGGGCGATGGTCTGGCTGTCCATCTTCGCCGCGGTTCCGTCAAGCGGCGTGGCCTTGACAGCCCCCTCGAACGTCATCGGCATTCCATTGGCGACGAGCAAGGGCGCGACGATGAGGCACAGGGGCACGAAGACGAAGAGGAGGGCCCTCATGAGGTCGACGTAAAAATCGCCCATGTGCTTGTCGCCCCGCAGCCCGCGGATGATGGCCAGCATGAGGGCCAACCCCGCCGCCGGGGTGACGAATTGCAGCCAGACGATTCCCCCGAGCTGACTGAAGTAACTGAGATGTTGCTCGCCTGAGTAGTGCTGAAGGTTCGTGTTGGTGACGAACGAGCAGATGGTGTTGAAGACCACGCCCGTATCCGCGCCGTCGTGCTGGACACCCGCCGTGTCCTTGTACCCGAGCGCCCCCAGCGAACCTTTGCCGTCGGGGTTCAGAGGAAGGTGTTGCTGCGCGTACAAGAGGCCGAAGGTGATCACGAACAAGGCGGCGTTGAATGCCAGGAAGGCGAAGGCGTAGCGCTTCCAGTCCATCCTCGCCGGCTCGCTCCGGCCGAGCAAGCGGCAGAGAAACATGGGCAGAGCATCGAGGCCCCGGCCTTCTCGATCCGGGGAGGGATCGAGCAAGCGAAACATCCACCAGCCGATGGGAAACGACAGGGCGATCGGCAGGCCCAGGGCCCAGAAGGGATGAAGCCACGCGAGGTTGGATCCCACGAAAAACTCCTCGTCAATGCAAGACAGTCGGTTCAGAAACGTTCCGGTCGAAGCATGGCGTACGTCAGGTAAACCAGCGCGGCCACGGTCACGAATGCGGTCAGGTAGAGCATCGAACGGCTCCCAATGTTGTGTTTAGCGCCAGTCGAACACGGTCAGCAGACCAATCAGGAGACCAAGCAAGACGACCCAGAGAGCAAACGTGACCGGGGTTTCTCCCGGTCCTCCGCGGTCGTCCGCGCGGAGGTCGCCATCGTCGATCACGAACTGGCCCCCCCTGGGCAGTCCACGAGTTCACGAAACGACGCATGATTTCTCCTCGGGCGAGAACGACCCTCAAAGCCGGTCAGACGCCTCGACCAGACCGAAGAAGAGGACGAACAGAAAGAGTCCGAGAGCCAGTGTGGCAAGGGCCAAGGTCATGCTCCTTTGGATCAGTGACGGGAACGTATGCCTGCAATATCAGGAACCCGGCCAGCCGGATGGAGTGCTCAGAACATCACGTTGGGCGCACCGGGATCACCCCAGGTCAGGCCGGCCGACACGCGATACGGCCCGAGTTCCGTGCGCTGGCGAAGCTGTCTGATTTCGACCTGCCGGACAACGCGTCTCAGCGCTTCCGGCGCAACGGGTTTGGCCAGGAAATCCACGGCGCCAAGTCGAATGGCCGAAGCCACGTCCGGCATGCTTCCGTGAGCCGTCACGATCACGACGGGCGCCTCGATGGCTCCGTCCCGGAGTCGACGCAGCAATTCCAGGCCGCCCAATCGTGGCATCCGGAGATCCAGGAGCACCACCGCTTCCCGGCGCGCTCGGATCAGATCGAATGCAGCTTCGCCATCGCTTGCTTCGGAAACCGTATACCCGGCCGACTCCAGCGCGGTCCGGAAAACCAGCCTCACGTTCGGCTCGTCGTCGACGATCAAAACTTCTGATGAAGTTTTCACACCAGTACGCCTTTCCTCTCGGTACGGTCGACCGTTTCCGGGTTCACTGGCAAGGTGAACGTGAACGCGCTCCCCTTGCCCGGTACGCTCTCAACAACGATCTGTCCACCGTGGGCAAGCACGATTTCCCGGGCGATGGCCAGGCCCAATCCGGCGCCGCCGCCAATCCGAGCACGCGAGCCCGGCACGCGATAAAACTTGTCGAAGAGCCGCGGCAGGTGCTCGGGAGCAATTCCCTCTCCATCGTCCAGGACGGGGAACTGCAAGC
>JBMFUH010001137.1:0-2077 GCA_049966735.1 Isosphaeraceae bacterium | reverse complement strand
ATCGAGATTGGCTCGCCCGATCAACCGGCAAAGAGGAACCGAGAGCGCCTTCAGTTCTCGACGTCCCATGGCTGTCCTCTGGGCTGGTTCATCGATCCGGAGCGGCGACGAGTCGAGGTCTATCGGCCCGACGGACGCGTCGTTCGGCTGGCCGACGACGGCGTCATCGAGGGCGATCCTGTCCTGCCCGACTACCGGCTGCGGGTCGCGACGCTGTTCGGCTGGCTGCAAGTGAAGGTCGTCAAGCCTCAAGGCCCAGAAACGACCGAGCACGGGGAAACCAGTCAATGACCGCAGGCGTTCCCACGGGCAATGGTTCGATTCCTCTCCGGCTGCTTTTTGACGCCGGCACGCTGGTCGTCGAGGGCCTCAGCGAGGGAGACGACAGGGGCTTGCCGGGAATCAAGTTTGATTCCCGGATCGGCAACTTCCGCGCCGAGGCCATCTGGTATCGCTCGCTGGTCGAACACATCATCAAGCAAGGTATCGCTTACAACGACTCGGCGCGGGCCTACGGCAAGGTCTCGTGGAAGCTTCAGGTTTCCAAGGAAGCGTTTCCGCATCAGCTTGAAGGGCTGCAAGCCTGGTGGAGCGCCGGGGGGCGTGGGGTGGTCGTGCTTCCCACCGGCACCGGCAAGACCCACCTGGCGAACCTGGCGATCGAGAGGGCCGGCCGGCCCACCCTGGTCATCACGCCCACCATCGACCTGATGAACCAGTGGTATGATGAGCTGACCTTGAGCTTCGGCGCCGAGGTGGGCCTCCTGGGGGGCGGCTACTACGAGATCCAGCCCTTGACCGTGACAACCTATGATTCCGCCTATATGAACATGGAACGGCTAGGCGACCGGTTTGGCCTGATCGTCTTCGACGAGTGCCATCACCTGCCCGGTCCGACCTACGGCCTGTCCGCGCTTTTCGCCATCGCCCCGTTTCGCCTGGGCCTGACCGCGACGCCCGAACGTGCCGACAACGCCCATATTCACCTGGACCAGCTGATCGGCCCCATCGTCTTTCGCCGCGAGATCACCGAGCTGCGCGGGCAGTTCCTGGCCGACTACCGGGTGATGACGCTTTACGTCTCGCTGAGCGAGGACGAGCGCGCGCGGTACGAGCAAGCGCGCGAGCTCTACCGGAGCTTCGTCTCCCGATCAGGCATCGACATGCGCCAGCCCGACGGCTGGAGCAAGTTCCTTTATCTCGCCTTTCGCTCCCCCGAGGGGCGTGAGGCGTTCCATGCCTACCGCGAACAGCGCACGCTGGCGCTGGCCGCCCCGGCCAAGCTGAAGCTGCTCTCCCGACTGCTCGACCGGCATAGCGGCGATCGCGTCATCATTTTCACGCATGACAACGCCACGGTGTACACGATCGCCCGCCAGTTCCTGGTGCCGGTGATCACGCACCAAACCAAGACCAAGGAGCGGCGCGATGTCCTGCTTCGGTTCAACGAGGGAACCTATCCGATCGTCGCGACCTCCAAGGTCCTGAACGAAGGGGTGAACGTGCCCGAGGCCAACGTCGCCATCATTCTGTCCGGCTCCGGTTCGGTCCGCGAGCACGTGCAACGGCTGGGGCGGATCCTCCGCAAGTCCGGCGATAAGCAGGCCATCCTCTACGAGGTGATCAGCCGCGGCACCGTCGAGGAGTTCACCTCGAGCCGGCGCAGGCAGCACAGCGCGTACGACGGGAACTGACCCTGGGAGGAGAAGAACTCGGTGCTCACCGGCGATCTCGTTCGCGTTCGAACCTCCAAGGAGCTGATCGTTCCGCTCTATCTCAACCGCAACAGCCGGCAGTGGCTGGAGGCGGCGGAGAGCCTGCTGGCGGTCTTCCGCGAGGGAGTGGGGATGACGCGCGGGGAGATCGAGGAGGAGATCGACGAGCTGTTTGGCGGCGGCGGCAAGGCCACCCAGATCCATCGCGGGCTGGCCAAGGTGCTGGAAGACCGGGCCGAGTTCGAGGTGGTCGCCGACGTCGCTCCCGAGGTGATCCGCGAAAAGGTCTTCACCGCGGCCGCGGAATCTCGCCGGCGGCTCAGGGCCGAGCGCCAGGCGCGGGGACCGAGTTCTGTCACGGC
>JBMFUH010001136.1:0-2079 GCA_049966735.1 Isosphaeraceae bacterium | reverse complement strand
CGCACGGCCACGCCATAGAGCCAGTTGACCAGCAGCTCGCGGCGGGCAATCACGCGGGCCTTACGCGCCAGGACGAGGAACGTGGCCTGGAACGCATCATCCGCGTCGTCGGGATTGCCCAGGATCCGCCGGCAGACGCCCTGGACCATCGGCCCGTGCCGCCGGACCAGGGCCGCGAACGCCGCTTCGGCCTCCTCGCCGCGCGAGGTGAGAAAACGCTCCAGAAGCTCCGGATCGCTCCGGTTTCCCACCGCGCCGTGGCGGAACAGCGTCTCGAGATCAACCGCCGCAACGCCCACCGTTCCCCTCGCCATGAGTCATCTCCTCTCAGGCAGGTCGTACCCTTGTCTCCCATTGAGATACTGGGCGCTTGCGGCCGGACGCATCCCGAGTACTGGCGAAAAAACGAGATCGCCGGGGTAAATCAGCGCAACGGCGGCCGGCGGGGAAGCGACCACCAGACGGCGTTGAAGGCGCCCAGGGTCTCGTCGTCGAGGGTCATGTCGGCGGCGGCGAGGGTGGCCTCGAGCTGTTCGGGCCGGCTGGCGCCGACGATGGCTGAGGTGATGCCCGGCTGGTTGAGCACCCAGGCAATACTGGCCGTGGCCAGGTTGAGCGCGCGCTCGGTGCAGAAAGCCTTCAGTTCGTCCACGGCATGAAACTGGGCCGCCTGCCAGTACCGCTCGCGATAAAGCTCACCCGCGGCGCCCAGCATGAACCGGGTGCCTGCCGTGGGAGGCCCATCGCCCCGGTGCTTGCCGGTCAGGAAGCCGCCGGCCAACGGGTTGTAGACAATCACGCCAATGCCCTGATCGCGGCAAAGCGGAATCAGCTCGGTCTCGATCGCGCGATAGAGGGCGTTGTACCGGGGCTGAACGCAGTCGTACCGCGCCAGGCCGTGCTGGGCGCTCGTCCCCAGTGCCAGCGCGAGCTGCCAGGCGGCGTAGTTCGAACAGCCCACGTAGCGAACCTTCCCCGAGCGCACCAGGTCGTCGAAGGCGCGCAGGGTCTCGTCCAGGGGCGTTTCGGGATCGGGAGAGTGCGCCTGGTAAAGATCGATCCAGTCTGTTTTCAAGCGTCTGAGGCTGTCGTCGCAAGCGCGCAGGATGTGCCTGCGCGAGAGCCCCTGGTCGTTGGGACCGTGGCCAACGCGGATCCGGCACTTGGTGGCCAGCACGAGCCCGTCGCGCCGGCCCGGTTCGGCGGCCAGCCAGCGGCCGATGACTTCCTCGGTGAACCCCGCCGTCTCCGGCTCGGGCGGGATCGGATACGCGTCGGCCGTGTCGATGAACGTCACGCCCTCCTCGAACGCCACGTCGAGGATGCGCATCGACGTCGCCTCGTCGGCCTGGCCGGCGAACGTCATCGTCCCCAGGCAAATGTTCGAGACCTTCAGCCCCGTTCGTCCCATCTTGCGCTGCTGCATGGCCTGCTCCTTTCCCTTTCTCGCCGACGCCCCCCCGTGCAGATTACGTCTTCGAAGCTCGAAACACCACTGACTATCGAGAAACAGGATACCAATCCTCTCATGAGGATCTTCTCGCGCGGTTTCCGTGTCGATGGCTCCCCGTAGGGTCCGCTCCGCGGACCGATGGCCGGAGCATTTGGTCCGCACAGCGGACCCTACAATACTGATCACCAGTGTGGCCTGGAGACAGCCCCGAGGCAATCGGCTGAAGGAGGGTGCGGTCAGGGTTGTCTCGTGTTATGATGATCGAGGATGGCAGTGGATGCGCCAGTGCACAATTGGGACGTGGGTTGTGGCCACGTGGAGCGTCAGGTTGCCACCATGGCGTGATGCCCCGGCCCACAGCTGCTACAATTGCAAGCAGCAGCCGTTGGCCCTGCTGAGTCCCGGAGACTGCAGGTGAACGTCCGCTAGTTCCAGGATCCTGAGACAGGTCTGCCCCACATCTACGACCATGGCGTCACCGAGGCCGAAGTGGAGTGGATTTTGGCTCGGCCAGGCGAGGACGGGCCGTCTTCAGGCGGCACAAGGCAGGCCATTGGCCAGACTTCGGCGGGCCGGTATCTCAGGGTCGTCTCTGTTCCGGACCAAGACGGGGATGGCATATTCGT
>JBMFUH010001135.1:0-2086 GCA_049966735.1 Isosphaeraceae bacterium | reverse complement strand
AGGTTGCCGACCCTGCATTCGCCCACGGTGTCGGTTGCCGTTGCAAATCCGACGGCGGACGAGCGAAGTGGAACTTCCAGGGAGACGGTTTCTCGATCTGGTCGCCCAAAGGGCCAGATCTCGCCGATGTCGAGATTCGCTGCGATGGCCAGAGCCTCGGGATGATTTCGCTCCGGGCCGATCGTGCCCAGCGGTCCGCGCCGATCCTGGAGCAGACGGGGCTCCGGGCGGGCAGGCATACCGTCGTTCTCCGAGCGGCACGGGGCAAGCTCGTGGTCGATTGCCTGGAGGCGCTCGCCACCCCAAAGCCCGTGCAATGAAAGGAACCGAGCAACGAAAGGAGAAATGATGATGACGATTGCACGATTCGGCTACCGTTTGTTGTTGGCTTGTTGCCTCTTTGACGCTTCCCAGGGCATCTTTCCTACAGCGCTTCATGCCGAAACCCGCACGGCTGCCGCCCTGACGCCGGAGGCCGTATGGGAGGCGATTGAGACGGCCAAGGACGGCGACACCGTCCAGCTCCCCGCCGGCACGGCCGTGTGGACCAAGGGCTGGAACACCGGTCATTGGGCCAAGATGAAGGCGATCACCATCCGAGGCGCCGGAATCGACAAGACGATCATCCGCGATGAGACCAGCAGGACCGCTGGAGACGAACCGTTCGAGATCAAGGGAGTGGAAGGAAAACCCTTCCGCATCACGGGGATCACTTTCGACGGGACCGGGCTTTCCGACGCGGGAGTGTGGGCCGGCGAGATCGTGATCAGCGGCAACTGCAAGAATTTCCGCGTTGACCACTGCAAGTTCCTGAGCATGGATCGGATGATGACAATCAATGGAGACACTTATGGCTTGATCGATCACTGCTACTTTCACGCCCTGAAGAAGAATCGCCTGGCTCAGACGATCATGTACCAGGGACCCGGCGCCGCGAACTACCGCAAGCCGCTCAGCCTGGGTAGCGCCCTGGCCCTCTACTTTGAGGACAACGAGGCCCGTTTTAGCCCGGAGGTCGTGAACCCCACGGGCAACAACCCCTGGATCGTGCCTTCCAACGGCGCACGGACCGTGATCCGCCACAACAAGATCATCAATTCACAACTGGAAATCTACCGGCCCGGCATGAGCCAGGGGCTCCAGGGCAGCCAGAGCGTCGAGATCTATGACAATGCCTTCTCCGCGGTCGGTCTGAACAACTACCGGCCGCAGTGCTTCATCACCATCGGCGCGGGGGTGGCCATCGTCTTCAACAACACGGTGACGGGCACGACCTACAATGTACGCCAGCTCGAACTGCGTAATGAACGGGCGTGGCGCGACCTGCCGGGTTTCCCCAAGGCCGACGGCAAGAATCCCCTTGACGGCAATCAGGTTCCCGCCGGCCAACTCGGCGCCGGCTATCCATGCTTCGGCCAGGTTGGTTGGGCAACGAACGTCGACGGCGTCTATAAGCCATCACCCTGTTATGCGTGGGACAATACCTTCAACGGGGCGCCGCTCCGCATGGAAACGAGCCGCCGCGCGGACGCGAATGAGGCGGCGACGATCAAGGAAGGCCGGGATTTCTTCAATGAGAAGCCGCCAGCCAAATACTATACGCCGTACGTCTATCCGCATCCGCTTCAGCGTGAGCCATGATGTAAGAGACGCAAATGGTCGGCAGCGGGTGCACTGCCGCGCCCACGACGGGCGAAGGGGACATGGTGAATTGTGGAAGAGGAATGGGTAGGCTGCGGAATTCAATCCTTTCGCCAAATTGCGCAGCCCACCGTGGCAATTCACTATTTCCCCGTTGACTTTCCTCGGGCCTGGTGAGGTTTCCCCATCCATCTCCGTCAGTTCGCTCGCTAGTCGCTCCATCTGCTGCTGGGAAGAGGTCGATGGTGATCGTACTCTGGCTCGTGGGGAGGTTCTGTTGCCCTCTGCTCTATTCAAACGGATTCCGCACAAGCGCGAGTTCCTCGCGCGGACGTTTCGATCTCTGGGCATCCTCAGGTTGCTCGAGGAGCTTCCAGGACCACGTCGGAAGGGCCTGCTGGTTTTCACGTTCCATCGTATTGGCCGACCCGGCATTCACGACAAC
>JBMFUH010001134.1:0-2087 GCA_049966735.1 Isosphaeraceae bacterium | reverse complement strand
GCCTGCAACCGCGTCGAGTCGCGTGAAATTCCGGTGTTGTTGGGCGAGAAGTGTCGAAAGAACTACGAACCCTGACCCCCGAGCGGTTCGACCTGGCCGCCGATCCGCCCACCGTGACGGTTCGCGCCTGCGACGCCAAGAACGGACGGGAAGCGGTTCAACCTGTGCCCGCCGCCCTGGCCGATCGGCTTGTCCCCTGGCTGGCCAGCAAGGCCGCCGGCAAGGCCTATCTTCCAGGGGATGACCAAGCGAACGGCCGAAATGCTGGCGATCGACCTGAAGGCTGCCGGGATCGAACCCGAGACCGATAGCGGGGTGATCGACTTCCACGCGCTCCGAGCGACCTACATCACTCATCTGGTTTCCTCGGGCGCCTCGGTCAAGACCTGTCAAACCCTGGCGCGCCATTCGACCCCGGTACTCACGATCGGCGTCTACGCCAAGACCTCCTTGCATGACGTGACCGGCGCCGTGGAAGCCCTGCCCGACCTGACCCCCGCGGAACCCGCGCGGGAACAAAAGTTCATGCTGGCGACGGGTACGGATGGGCAACATATCAAGGAACGCTTTGCCGAATATTTGCCGCACGGAGAGTGCGGGGAAGGCCGGGATAAGCCGGATACAGACAAGATGACAGGTTTGAATCATCAATCTTCGATGATCGTTTCATCCCGTAAAAATGAGGACTTGGACAGGGAAGGCCGGGATGATTCAGGGTCAGACGGTGAGAGGCGCCGCCCGGATTCGAACCGGGGATGGAGGTTTTGCAGACCTCTGCCTTACCACTTGGCTACGGCGCCGCGGCGAGGAAGGGCTTGCACGTCCTTCTCAACCGAGACAAGAGAGAATGGTCATCCTAACGTCCCGCCCGAGCCAGGGCAAGAAGTCTTGACGATTCGCTGAGATTTCGGTCAGGGAGCCTATTTCGCGGGGCGAGCGGTCGATTCCAGGCGGTTCAGCTCAGTGGCGAGCATCTCTCGACCCTGTCCAGAACCGAGTACCGCGGCAGTCCGGATCAGCCTTTGCCGGTAAGGCTCGCGGTAGCGCGCCGGGTCGGTCGCGACAATCTCGGCCAGCCGGCCAGTGAGCTGCGCCGGAAACGGTGAGCCGGCGGGCCAGGGGCGGCGCACCATCTCCTCCCAGAGGTCGAGGACTGACGACACCGACTGCTCGCAAACCAGAGCCGCCAGCCGGCTCATCGCGGTTGTCTCGATGGCATCCCGCAGACGAGCCCCGCACTCGTCGGGCGGGATGCTCTTGAGCCAGTCGAACAGGCGGGTCAGGTCGCCACGGCTCAGAAGCGTGTCGATCATCAACTCGTCGAGCACCGGCCGGAGCGTTGGATCCAGACGGTGACGGTCCATCGTCGCGAGCACCGCCAGCCAGGGAGGCGGCTCGTGATGCGACGCGGAATTGTGGACACTCCCTTCCACGTCCCGATCCGGCCGGCAGAGGGTGGCGATTGCCGCGGCGAGACAGCTCTGTAGTTGTGCGGATTCATCGCTGCCGAGGTCTCGGAGCGGGGAACTGGCGGTGATCACCAGGGCGGAGCGGCCAGTGTGCATGATGGTTTCACCCGGTGCCAGACCTGGAGCGATCCGGCCTTGGTGAGCTTGCACATTGAGCGATCGAAAGTGATAAAGCGGATCGCCCAGATAGACCAGCCGCCAAGGCCGCCCTAGCGGCTCAACCTCTCCCTGCCTCAAGAGAGCGCCGAGGGGAATCTCGGCGGATGCCAGTTCGGCGATGAGCCTGGGTGTTCGAAAAGCAATCAGGTAAGGCTCGTTCATGGCGCCGAAGTAAATGTACGCGCCATTCTCCAGCCAGCGACCGGCGAGAGTCGATGTGTCGAGAGGGTCGGACGCCGAGAAGCTGTGGATGATCGAAATGGCCGCGGGCCGTCCTCGCGGCAGGTCGGCTGGTAGTCCACTCCCGCCGGTGATCGCGAACCTGCGAGCGAATCCCGATGAGTTGATCATGATCCAGCCGAATCGACTGACCGGATCAAGGGCCTGGTGCCATGCTGCCAGACTGGCCTGGGTGCCGGCGCGGTGTAGCGGGCTGGCGATGTCCGGCCAGAGTCGCCC
>JBMFUH010001133.1:0-2093 GCA_049966735.1 Isosphaeraceae bacterium | reverse complement strand
CCTCGGGTCAAGAGGACCTGTCCTCGCGTCCACCCCAACGCGGTGCGCGGACGGACGCTCCGTTAGACAGGCACGCTCCAGCCCCGACAGCCAACCTCTGGCCGGGGCAAGCGTCTGGGGGTGGGACATCAGCAACGAGACCCTCTCAGGCTCCCGTCCCAATGTCTTCGGTCCCGCCGTGACCAACCTGCTCGAGGAGTTCGTGGTGACATCGAACTCGCCGATCAACGATGCCGACCTGCTCGTCGAGGGCAACGGCGTCGCTCCCCGCATACTCCCCGGCCGCAAACCAGAGCAGAACCCGCAGCGGATCGTGATGACCGCCGGCGCGACGCTCACGGGACGGCTCGTGCGCGACGGCAAAGCCGTGCCGGGCGCGGCGGTCGGGCTGTCGTGTGTCAGCAGCTCCGGCTACAACGTTCTCCACGACACCTCGATCGGCACCGACAGCGACGGTCGGTTCACGTTCGTGAACGTCCACTCCGACGATGATTACTTCGTGTACGGCGTG
Source organism: Isosphaeraceae bacterium (assembly GCA_049966735.1). Taxonomy (GTDB): domain Bacteria; phylum Planctomycetota; class Planctomycetia; order Isosphaerales; family Isosphaeraceae; genus Aquisphaera. The sequence continues at coordinate 1,582 of JBMFUH010001133.1, read as the reverse complement.
GTGGGCACGTTCAAGAACGAAGGCGCGGTGGACGCCCGCCAAGTTCACGTCGGTGGCGAGGGGACGACCAGGAACCTCGGCGACCTGCTCGTAGTTCGCGGCCACAGGGTGAAGGGACGGGTGATCCTCTCGGACGGGAAGTCCGTGCCGGCGAAAGCGCGATTACTCATCAGAGGGAAGGGTGTCCCGGATTCACTCCGCGTCGAGCTTGGCCGGGACGGAATGTTTGAGATCAAGGGCTTGCTCACCGCGCGTTATTACCTGAGCGTGAGGGTGAAAGGCTACCGGCTTTCGCCGAAGAATCACAGCTTCGACCCGGAAAGCTCCCGGCTCATCGGCATGGTCGATCAGGACATCGATCTGCTGAAGATCCTGCTGGAGCCTGTGAGCCGATGACTTGGCAGAGACATGATGATCGCGGCAGGAGGGAGCCGCACCCGCCCTCGCCGATTCGCGGACGTTGCGTTTGACCTCGGCCGGGCGTCGAAATGGCTCAGGAACCTGACGCCAGAGGCAAGGGTCTCATTCGAATCCGTCCCTCCTCGACGACCGAGAAGTGGCCAGCCCAATCGGTTCGCGATTGCAGCGCGGTCGCAACCAAGACTGCGATGGCCGCGGACGAAGCCGCCCGCAGACGAAAAAGCACGATGCCGCAGGAAGCAGGAAGCCCGTGTTGAAATGCAAGCTCGCCGAAATCCTTGTCGAACGTGAGGAGAATTCGCTGTTCGCTCTCGGCTCGGTTCAGGATGTCGCGGTCCTTGCTTCCTGGAGCGTCGGTGCGAATCCAGGACACGTCATGACCGTCTTTCCGGATGGCTTCGACCGCATCCAGAGGGAAGTTCTCATTGGCCAAAAACCGCACCGCGTAACCTCACGCAACCTGGAACCGATAGACTTTTTCCTCACTGAGTACCTCGGCCGCGTAAGCCCAGCACGCGAGCAGGTCCTCTCTCTGGAGCCCCGGATAATTGCGGAGGATCTCCGATTCCGGCCAGCCCTGCCCCAGCAGACCGAGCAAGAAATCAACGCTCAGGCGCGTGCCTTTGACAACTGGTTTCCCAACCAAGATGTCGGGATCGACAATGATCCTCTCGTGATGGCTCATGGCCTAATCTGCCTTCGGAGGCAATACTCCGTAAAGAGAAGCCCCGTCAACTGCAAGGCGCGAAACTAATCCTGTTGGGCCACTCATGAAACTGCTTGCATTTTACCTCCGAACCACGGTCTTAGCCAGGATGAAGGGGCTTCGCTCACTCGCGAGCCTGCAAATCAGTCATCGATCGCCTGGTATGCGTAGGTCCAGAAATCATTGCTCCGCATGACGTCCCAGTGTTTCTGCATGTAGAGCACGCCGGGCCGCGACGGATGCGAGGCGATGCGGTGGACGCAATGGCCAACCTCGGCATCCGGGTCGGGAATGTATTGCGACTTCAGACCGCGGTTCGCAGGCCGCCACGTTGTACCGCCGTCGTCGGTCCGGAAGACGCCCGCGGCGGAGATGGCAATGTAGATTCGCTTCGGGTCGGTGGGATCGAGAAGGATCGTGTGCAGTCCCATCCCCCCCCCCGCGCCCGGCTGCCAG
>JBMFUH010001132.1:0-2098 GCA_049966735.1 Isosphaeraceae bacterium | reverse complement strand
ACTCGATTTCCTGGGCCAGCCCTGTCTCGATAGCATGCTTCCATCGTGCCAGGGTTGGTGCAACGTCGTCCGTATGCAACACGTCGATCCAGCCAGCCCTAGCAAATCGCTCTTGATTCAGTCCCGTGTAGTCGTACCACCGTTGATTGAAGTAAACCGGAACGCCGTCGGACTGAGCCACCCAGGCGATGTGCGGCAGAGACTCGGCGAAGTTGTGCAGAAACGTCTCACTTCCCCGCGCTTGCTTGATGGTCATAGCATCATCGACTCCAGCCGCTTACTGCCCGCGACTCATCGGGATTGCGCCTCGATCCCGCTCCTGCCCCTTCGTTGCCTTTCGACCGTGGACATGGCGGTCCACAGCGACAATTTACGTTGAACTTCTGATGAGCAAACCGCGGGCCACACGGTGCCATGAAGAATCGTTCAGGGTGTGTTGTAAGGTGATAAGGTGATGCGGAGTCACCTGGTTCGATAACGGCCAGGAGTGTTCGGTGGTCCCGCTCTGGAGCGTTGTGTTGCGGCTCATGTGAGCCCTCGAGGGAGTTTTCCCGATTTTTGAGTCACCACCGGAGCGACCCGCGGCTATAATATCGGGATGCATCTCACCTCACCACAATCTGACCAGCGATCGAGGCGGAGACGGCTCGAGGACGTTTCCTTGGCTGATGGGCCATCTTGATTCTCTCTCCTTTGGAGCCACCTTGATGACTACGCTCGTCGCGGCAAACGAGTTGTCAGACATGGAAGCCTGCGACAAGACTCAAAGTATCGATTGGTCTCATGCGCTCGTGCAACGGATTCTCATCGTGGAGGACGATGAAGACACTCGCAACACGTTTCAACAGCTCCTGACGATGAGCCTGGGAGTCGAGGTAGAGCTGGCCAACGATGGCGCGGAGGCCCTGGAGATGCTGCTGGACCGGCCCTTCAGCATCGTGATCACGGATCTGCGCATGCCCAAGCTCAACGGTATGAAGCTGATTGCCGAGATCCAGTCGCGCAAGCTGCCGGTGACTGTGATTGTGACCACGGGGCACGGCAGCATCGATGACGCCGTTGCCGCGATGCGCATGGGCGCCTATGAGTTTCTCACCAAGCCCCCCGATCCGCAGCAGCTTTGCTTCCTGATCCAGCGAGCGCTCCGCGAGCGCACCTTGCAGGATGAGCTGGCGGCGCTGCGGGCGCAGATCGGGGAACGACACAAGTTCTGGAACGTGCTCTCCCGGTGCCCCCGGATGTTCGAGATCTTTGAACTGATCGGCCAGGTCGCGGATACGACGGCGACGGTGCTGATCGAGGGGGAAACCGGCACGGGCAAGGAACAGATCGCGCATGCCATCCACCAGGCCTCGGCGCCCTACCGGGAGGGACCGTTCGTGCCGGTGCATTGCGCCGCACTGTCGGAAACGCTGCTGGAAAGCGAGCTGTTCGGCCATGAGAAAGGAGCGTTCACGGGGGCGTCCGCGCAGCGGAAGGGGCGGTTCGAGATGGCCCATGGGGGCACGCTCTTTCTCGACGAGGTGGCCGATATTCCGATGTCGATGCAGGTGAAATTGCTCCGCGTTCTTCAGGAGCATTGCTTCGAGCGCGTGGGAGGAAACCAGACGATCGAGATCGCAATGCGCGTGGTGGGCGCCACCAACCGTCCGCTCAAGCCTCTGGTCGAGGAAGGCAAGTTCCGGGAAGACCTGTACTACCGACTGAACGTGATCAAGATCGATCTTCCTCCCCTGCGGCAGCGGCTTGAAGACATCCCGCTTCTGGCAACGTACTTTGCGCAGAAATACACCCGAGCCGGGCACAACGCCGTCCAGATCTCCGAGGACGCCATGCAGCGGCTCTTAGCCTACGCCTGGCCGGGTAATATTCGCGAGCTGGAGAACGCCGTGGAGCGAGCCTGCCTCACGGCGCGCGACGGCCTGATTCGCGTCAGAAACCTGCCCCCGGACGTGGCCCCATCCGACCGCTCTCGGTCCTCGCTGCGCGTGGACACGTCTCGACCGCTGGCCGAACAGCTCGCGGAGCTGACGGCCAGGTTCGAGGAGCGCTATTTGCGCAAAGCTCTGCGAAAGTCTCGCGGACACGTCGGCCGGTG